>NZ_JBOCEF010000018.1:0-79162 GCF_050586345.1 Rhodovulum sp. DZ06 | reverse complement strand
TGTAGAACGCCCCTCATAAAACTGTAGAGCGCGGTTGAAATCATTCGCAAAAACGGAAGGGTGGCGACTCCGATAGGATTCGAACCTATGACCTGCCCCTTAGGAGGGGGCCGCTCTATCCAGCTGAGCTACGGAGCCGTCCGGGGCCTGCATACGGGGGGCGCCGCGCAGGGTCAATCGCGGCGCGCAACAGCCTGCGCCGAGGCGCGGGGGCGGCGGCCGGGGCGGCCGCGCGCCGGTTTCCTGCAGCCCGGCCGCAACCGGGCTGGAAACGGGCCGGTGCAGGCGGGGGCGCGGCGCCCCCGCCGCGGGGCCTCAGCCCTCCGAAGCCTTGGCTTCCAGCGCCGCGATCCGGGCCTCCAGCGCCGCGTTCTGCTCGCGCGCCTTCAGGGCCATGGCGCGCACCGCGTCGAATTCCTCGCGCGTGACCAGGTCGCTGTCGGCCAGCCAACGCTCGAGCACGCTCTTCATCGCGGTCTCGGCCTCGGCCCGGGCGCCCTGGGCCACGCCGGCGGCGCTGGTCAGCAGCTTGGAAATGTCGTCGAGGAACGGGGGTTTGGGTTGCATCCGGGTCTCCTGCCGCGCGGGGCGGCGATGGGGCGGCGCAGGCGCGGCGCGGGCCGCGGCGCCGCGGGGGGCGTCAGCGGTCCATATGGCGCGGCGGGGCGTGATTCGCCACCCGGTCCCATGGCCGCGGGGGGGCGCGGCGGGGAAAGCCCGGCGAGCCGACCGCCCCGGTCTTCGCATGGGCAAGGACCGGGACGCGGGCGCGTCGGGGCGATGCGCGCGGCGGTTCGGGATATTCCCGAATGTCCCGCCGCCGTCCCATGAAAGCGGGGCAGGGCGGAGGGGAGGGTGGAGCCGTTGATGTAAACCCCGGCGACGCCCGGCGCCCCCGCCTCACCCCCGTCTCCATGGTTCGACGCCCGGCCCTTCCTTTCCGCGCCCCACCCCAATCCACCCCGCGCCGCGCCTCGAACCCGCCGCTCCCCGCCGCCCGCGCCGCCGCCCGCCGCGCCGCGCGGGCGCCCGGCCCCCGCCCGCGCCCGGCCCGGCGCGCGGCCTCCCCGGCCCGCCTCCCCGGCCCGCCTTCCTTCCCGCCCGCGCGCCTGCCCGCGCGCGCTTGCGATTGCAACCGGCGCCGCGCCTGCTGCATCCTCGCCCCCGACCCTCTCTTCCGCTTCCAAGGAGCCCCCGCATGCCCCCGGCGCCCACGCCCATCCAGCTCGTCGAAACCGCCGGGGCCGAGGCCGCCCTCGCCGCCCTCCCCGCCGCCCAGGCCGCCTGGGCGAAGCTCCAGGACTTCTCCGGCCGCCTCGGCCAGGTCCTGCAGCTGCCCGCCGCCGATGGCGGGCTCGACCGGGTCCTGTTCGGCTGGGGCGACGCCGCCGCCCGTCGCCGCGGGCGCTTCCATCTCGGCCGCGCCCCCGCCGCGCTGCCCGCCGGCCGCTACGCGCTGGAAACGCCCCTGCCGCCGTCCGAGGCGCTGACCGAGGCGCTGGGCTGGGAACTCGCCCGCTACCGCTTCGACCTCTACAAACCCGCCCCCGTCCCCGGCGCCATGCTCGACACCCCCGAAGGCGTCGACCCCGCCCGCCTCGCCGCGCTGGTCGAGGGCGCGGCGCTGGCCCGCGACCTGGTCAACACCCCGGCCGAGGAGATGGGCCCGGCGCAGATCGAGGCCGCCATCCGCGCCCTCGCCGGGCGGCACGGGGCCAAGGTCTCCTCCATCGTGGGCGACGCGCTGCTGGAACAGGACCTCAACCTGATCCACGCCGTCGGCCGCGCCGCCGGTCCGGGGCGCGAGCCGCGGCTGGTCGACCTGCGCTGGGGCGACCCGGCCGCGCCGAAGATCACCCTGGTCGGCAAGGGCGTCGCCTTCGACACCGGCGGCCTCGGGATCAAGCCCTCCGGGTCCATGGCGCTGATGAAAAAGGACATGGGCGGGGCGGCCAACGCCATCGGCCTCGCCGCCATGATCATGGCGCTGGAGCTGCCCGTGCGCCTGCGCCTGCTGGTCCCGGCGGTGGAGAACAGCATCTCCGGCCCCTCTTTCCGGCCCGGGGACGTGTTCCGCTCCCGCGCCGGGCTGACGGTCGAGGTCAACCATACCGACGCCGAGGGGCGGCTGGTGCTCGCCGACGCGCTGGCGGTGGGGCAGGAAGAGGCGCCGAAGCTGATGGCCTGCCTCGCCACCCTCACCGGCGCCGCGCGGGTGGCGCTGGGCCCGGACCTGCCGCCCGTGTTCACCGATGACGACGGGCTGGCCGGGGCGCTGGCCGAGGGCGCCGCTGCGCTGGCCGACCCCCTCTGGCGGATGCCGTTCTGGGACCCGTACGAGGAGATGATCGAGCCCGCGATCGCCGATCTCGACAACGCGCCGGGGGGCGGCATGGCCGGGGCGATCACCGCCGCGCTGTTCCTGCGCCGCTTCGCCGGGGACGCGGAAAGCTTCGTGCATGTCGACATCTACGGCTGGACGCCCTCGGCCAAGCCCGGGCGCCCGAAGGGCGGAGAGATGCAGGCGGCCCGCGCCCTTCTCCACGCCATCGAGACGCGCTTCCTCTGACGCAAAGCGCGCCCGCCCCGGCGGCGGGCGCGCCCCCTCCGCCCCGGAGCCGCCCATGCCCGACGCCGCCCTCCCCGACGCACCCGACCCGCGCCGCACCCTGGCGCGCCCCGACCTCGCCGACGCCGCGCTGAAGGGCAGGGTCGAGGCGACCGCCTGGGTGGAGCCCGAACCCGCCGAGATCCGCGTCGGCCTCGCCCCCCTGCGCGGTCGCCCCGATGCGCCCGGCCTCGCCGCCCAGCTGCGCCTCGGCGACCGGGTGCGCGTGGCCGAGCGGCGCGGCGGCATGGCCTGGGTGCAGCGGCTGCGCGACTCCTATGTCGGTTGGACGCCGGAGGCGGCGCTGACCGCCCCCGGCCCGGCCCCCACCCACCGCGTCGCGGCCCCGCTCGCGCACCTTTACCCCGGCCCGGACATCAAGACCGACCCGGCGGACGTCGCCCCCATGGGCGCGCTGCTGGCGGGCGAGGAAGCGGAGGGCTTCCTGCGCACCTCCCGCGGCTTCGCCCCCCTCTCCGGCCTCCTGCGGCTTGACGGCGGCGCACCCTCGCCCGCCGCGCCCCCGGCCCGCCCCACGCCCGCCGAGGCCGCGCAGGCGCTTCTCGGCGCGCCCTATCTCTGGGGCGGGGAGAGCGCGCTGGGCGTGGATTGCTCCGGCCTCGTGCAGCTCGCGTTCGAGGCCGCCGGGATCGCCGCGCCGCGCGACAGCGACATGCAGGCGGCCGAGCTCGGCGCCGCGCTGGAGAACCCCTGGGCGGGGGGCGACGCCGCGGCCCCGGTCCCCGAGCTGATCGCCGGGGACCTCGTGTTCTGGCGCGGCCATGTCGGGATGATGGCGGACCCGCGCACCCTGGTCCACGCCAACGGCTTCCACATGCGCGTTGCGGCCGAGCCGCTGGCGCAGGCCGTCGCCCGCATCGCCGCCTCCACCGGCGGGGCAGGGCGCGGCGCAGGTCTGCCCACCGCGCTGCGCCGGGTCTGAGGGGCGGTTGCCGCCGGGCGCACCGGCCTCTACCCGGCCCCTCGCCGCGCCTGCACGCCGCCCGAAGCCGCTCCTCGGGTCCCTGCGCGGCGCGGGCGGCCGCGCGGGGGCTTCATGCCCCCCAAGGCCGCCCGCTCTCTCCCGCCCGCCGCCGGGTGCGTCCGCCCGCCCAGGGGGGGCAAGCCCCCCATTCGCGACCGGAGGGCGGCGTGCCGCCGCGGGATCCTGGGTCATGGGCGGCGTGCCGCCGCCCGGGCGCCCCGATCCCGGCCCGGACGCGTCCTCCGCGCCGCCTCCGCGCCCTCTTCCCTCTCCCCGCGCCTGCCCCTAGGGTGCGCCCCCGTCGCCGCCGCCAGAGCGGCCCCCCGGAGAGAAACGCCCATGTTCGCCGCCCTTGCCGCCGCCGAGCCCGACGAGATCCTCGCCGTCATGGCCGCCTTCCGCGCCGATCCGCGCGCGGACAAGATCGACCTCGGGGTCGGCGTCTATCGCGACGCGGCGGGCGAGACCCCGGTCTTCGCCGCCATCAAGGCCGCCGAAACCCGCCTTCTCGACCAGCAGCCCAGCAAGACCTATGTGGGCCTGCTCGGCGACATGGGCTTCTGCAACGCCCTCGGCGCGCTGACCCTGGGCGAGGCCGCCACCGCCCGCAGCGCCGCCACCCAGGCCGTCGGCGGCTCGGGCGCGCTGTTCGTGCTCGGGCGGCTTATCCGCGCCGCCAACCCGGGCGCCGTCATCCACCTGCCGACCCCGACCTGGCCCAATCACCGCAACCTGCTCGGGCAGGGCGCGGGCCTTTCCTGCGCCGCCTACCCGTACCTCTCCGCCGACGGCAAGGGCGTGGACCTCGCGGGGATGGAGGCGGCGCTCGACCGTCTCGGGCCCGGCGACGTGGTGGTGCTGCACGCCTCCTGCCACAACCCGACCGGCGTCGACATGCCCGCCGAGGGGTGGGAGATGATCGCCCGCTCCGCCGCCGCCCGCGGCTGGTTGCCCTTCTTCGACGCGGCTTACCTGGGCTTCGCCGAGGGGCCGGAGGCCGACGCCGCGGGGATGCGCCTGGTGCTCGACGCGGTCCCCGAGGCGGTCGTCGCCGTCTCCTGCTCCAAGACCTTCGGGATGTATCGCGACCGGGTCGGCGCCGCCTTCGTGATGGCCGGCGACGCCTCGGCCCGCGCCGCAGCCCAGGGCCGCCTGGCGGCGGTGAACCGCGAGCACCTGTCCATGCCCCCCGATCACGGCGCCGCCGCGGTGCGGATCGTGCTCGAGGATGCCGATCTGCGCGCCTCCTGGGGCGGCGAACTGGCGGCGATGCGCGGGCGGATCAACGGGCTGCGCCAGGCGCTGGACGCGGCGCTCGGGGCCGAGGCCGGGGGCGCGCGCTGGCGCGGCTTCGCCGCGGGGCGGGGCCTCTTCGCCACGCTGCCGCTGGACGCCGGGCAGATCGGGCGGCTGCGGGACGAGAGCGGGATCTACGTGGTCCCCGGCGGCCGGGTGAACGTCGCGGGCCTGCCCGATGACGGCGCCGCGCGGGTGGCGGCGGCGCTGGCCGCGCTGGGCTGAGGCCGACGCTGGGCTGAGGCCGGGGGGCAGGGCGGGTCGCCGCCCGGCGCCCCGCCTGGCCTGCCGCGCGCCGCGCCCCGGCGACGCCCACGCCACGCGCGCCGGCGCGGCGCGGGCGGCCGAGCGGGGGCTTCTTGCCCCCCGAGGTCGGCCGCCCCTCCCTCCTGCGCCGCGGGGCGCGTCCGTCCGCTCAGGGGGGCGAGCCCCCCATTCGCGGGCCGGAGGGCGGCCTGCGCCGCCCGGCGCACCCCTCAGAGGAAGCGCAGCCACTCCTCTTCCGGCGCGCGATCCGTGCGCAGACCGTTCACCGGGTGCTCCGGGTCCGCCTTGCCCACGGCGACGCCGCAGAACAGCAGCGTCTCCGGGTCCGCGCCGACGAACGGGTCCACGGTGGCGTGCTGAACCGCCCAGGCCTCCTGCGCGCAGCTGTCATACCCGGCCTCCTGCAGCAGCAGCATGAAGCTTTGCAGGAACATCCCCGCATCGGCCCATTGCGGCGGCCCCATCCGGCGGTCGAGATGCACGAACACCATCGCCGGCGCCCCGAAGGCGCGGAAGTTATTGGCGAACCAGCGCAGGCGGGCGGGCTTGTCCTCGCGCGGGATGCCGAGCCTTGCATACATCGCCTCGCCCACCGCGAAGCGGCGAGACCGGTAGGGATCGTGCAGGTTCGGCGGGTAGATCTCGTATTCCGGCCCCTGGTCCTGCTGCGCGGCGATCTTGGCGGCGACCTTTTCCTTCAGCGCCTCCCACTTCTCCCCGTCCACCACGGTGGCGATCCAGGGCTGGAGATTGCCGCCCGAGGGCGCCCGCGCGGCGCGGCGCAGGCAGTCGGCCAGCACCTCGCGCGGGACCGGGTCGGGCCGGAAAGCCCGCACCGAAATCCGCTTCTCCATCGCCTCGCGCACCTGCATCGCCGTCTCCTCCCCCGGGTCGTTGAAATCGTCTGACGATGAACATGCGCCGGGGGCGCGGGCGGTGCAAGCGGCGGCGGGACCGGGCGCCGTCGCGGCGCCTGCCCCGCGCCCCGCGCCAACCCGCGCCGCGCCTCTCCGCGCCGCCGCGCGCATCGCCGCGCATCGCCGCGCGGGGCCGCGCCCGGGCGCCGCCGCCGCCGCCCGGCCCGCGCCCCAGCCCGCGCCCCGACACACGCCCCGACACACGCCCGGACACGTCCGCGTGCGCGCGCGCCGCGGCCCCGGCCCGGCGGCCTTGACCCGGGCGCGGCGCCGCCGCAGGCTCGGCCCCTGATCGCCCGCGGGAAGCCCACGCGCCCGCCCACGCGCCCGCCCGCGCCGCCGCCTGCCAGGAGCCGCCATGACCCGCCGTCCCTTCTCCGCCCTCCGCCCGCGCCGCGCCCTCGCCGCCGCCGGGCTCGCCGCGCTGGCCGCGGGCTGCGCCTCCGCCGGGGCGCCGGAGAACGCGGCCGCCCCGACCCCGCGCCCGGCCGCGGAAACGCCCGCTCCCCAGGCCGCCAAGACCGCCCCGCGCCCCGAGCCGCGCCCGATGAACCCCGCCGAGATGGAGCGCAGCTTCGCCGCCTGGCGCGCCGATTTCCGCGCCCGCGCCCTCGCGCAGGGGGTCTCGGCGGCGCTGTTCGACCAGGCCTTCGCCAATGTGCGGCCCAACACAAGGGTGATGGAGCTCGACGCCTTCCAGCCCGAATTCGTCCGCCCGATCTGGGCCTATCTCGACAGCGCCGTCTCCGACACGCGCGTTACCACGGGGCGCGAGAAACGCGCCGCCCTCGCGCCCCTGCTGGCCGAGATCGAGGACCGCCACGGCGTCGACCGCGAGGCCGTGCTGGCGATCTGGGGCGTCGAGACCAATTTCGGGACCATCCGCGGCTCGATCAACGTGTTCGAGGCGCTGGGCACTCTCGCCTGGCATGGCCGCCGCAAGGATTTCGCCGAGGAGCAGCTCCTCGCCGCCTTCCGCATCGTCGCGGCCGGGGAGATCACGCCCGAGGCCATGGTCGGCTCCTGGGCCGGGGCGATGGGGCACACGCAGTTCATCCCGACCTCGTATCTCGCCTACGCCGCCGACCATGACGGCGACGGGCGGCGCAACGTGTGGGGCGAGGACCCGGGCGACGGGCTCGCCTCCACCGCCGCCTATCTCGCCCGCTTCGGGTGGGAGCAGGGCGCGCCCTGGGGCGCCGAGGTGAAGCTCCCCGCGGGGTTCGACCTGTCGCTCGCCGACCAGAAGATCCGCCGGTCCCCCGAGGCGTGGTCGGCGCTGGGCGTGACCGCGGCCGATGGCGGCCCGGTCCCGGCGCATGGCGAGGCGTCCATCATCCTGCCCGCCGGCGCCTCCGGCCCCGCCTTCGCGGTGTTCAACAATTTCCGGGTCATCAAGCGCTACAACAACGCCACCTCCTACGCGATGGCGGTGGGGCTGCTGGCGCAGCGCATCGGCGGGGCGCCGGACCCGGCCTATGCCTGGCCGCGCGACCAGCGGCGGATGAGCGTCGAGGAGATGAAGGAGGTGCAGGCCCTTCTCAACGGCCTCGGCTTCAACGCCGGGGTCCCGGACGGGATCATCGGGCCGAACACCCAGGGCGCCATCCGGGCGTTCCAGCGCAGCCGCGGCCTGCCCGCGGACGGGTTCGTCAACGCGCCCCTGCTCGACGCCCTGCGCGGCGCGGGGGGCTGAGGGCCGGGCGGCGCCCAGCCGCCCTCCGGCCGCGAACGGGGGGCTCGTCCCCCCTGAGCGGCCGGACCCGCCCCCGACCGGGGCCGCGCGTCCGGCGTCCCGCCCCTTGCGGGCCGGGCGCCCGCGCGGCGCGGCGCGGGACGGCGCCAGCTGGCCCCCGACCCTGGCCCCGACCCCGGCGGCCCCTCACACCGACAGCCGCCGGTCCTCCTTCGTCACCTTCAGCACGATCTCCGAGCGCACCTGCGTCACCTGCGGGTGCGGCAGCAGCCGCCCGTGGATGAAATCCGCGAAGGCGTCGAGGTCCTTCACATGCACCTCCAGCACGTAATCCGCGTCCCCGGACACCGAATACGCCGCCCGCACCGCCGGCTCCCGCTCCAGCCAGCCCGCGAAATCGCCATCCGCCGCCTCGGAATGCGCCGACAGGTTCACCCGCGTGATCGCCCGCAGCCCGAGCCCCAGCTTCTTCGCCGACAGCCGCGCGCCATAGCCGGTGATCACCCCCGCCCGCTCCAGCGCCGCGCGGCGGCGCGAGCATTGCGAGGGCGACAGGTTCACCCGCGCCCCCAGCTCGGCATTGGTGAGCGCCGAATCGCGCTGCAGCGCCCTCAGGATCGCACGGTCATAGGCATCCGGCTCGTGATCTTGCATGACTCTCCCCCTTGGCGCGAAATTTGTGCGCAGGCTGCCCGCGGCCCGTTTCCTTTGCAACCTTTTCGCATCGAAGCCGCGGCACACTCGGGGAAATCATCGCCACACCCCCGGGAGGTTCTCAGATGGGTCCGTATCCGCACGACGCCCCGAAAGCCGTCATCTCCGCCGCCAACCCCGCCGGCACCGACGGATTCGAGTTCGTGGAATTCGCCCACCCCGAGCCCGCCGCGCTCGACGCCCTGTTCCGCCGCATGGGCTACGTCCCCGTCGCCAAGCACCGCACGAAGGACGTCACCCTCTACCGGCAGGGCAACATCAACTACCTGCTGAACGCCGAGAAAGGCTCCCACGCCGATGAATTCGTCGGCCTGCACGGCCCCTGCGCCCCCGCCATGGCCTGGCGGGTGGTCGACGCAGCCCATGCCCTGAAACGCGCCGTGGACCTCGGGGCCGAGGAATACACCGGCCCCGGCAAGTCCATCGACGCCCCCGCCGTGATCGGCATCGGCGGCTCGCTCCTCTATTTCATCGAGGACTACGACCAGGGCCGCAGCCCCTATGACGCGGAATTCGAGTGGCTGGACGGCCGCGATCCGCACCCGGTCGGCGTCGGCTTCCACTATATCGACCACCTGACCCACAACGTGATCCGCGGCAACATGGACACGTGGTACAAGTTCTACCACGACACGTTCAACTTCCGCGAAATCAAGTATTTCGACATCAAGGGCAAGGCCACCGGCCTCACCTCCCGCGCGCTCACCTCGCCCTGCGGCAAGATCCGCATCCCGATCAACGAGAGCGCGGACGAGAACTCCCAGATCGAGGAATACCTGCGCGAGTACAAGGGCGAGGGCATCCAGCACATCGCCGTCGGGACCGAGGACATCTACGCCTCGGCCGACGCCATCGCCGCCAAGGGCCTCGAATTCATGCCCGGGCCGCCCGACGTCTATTACGAGATGTCGACGCGCCGCGTGAAAGGCCACCAGGAACCGATCGAGCGGATGAAGACCCACGGCATCCTCATCGACGGCGAAGGCGTGGTCGGCGGCGGGATGACGCGGATCCTGCTGCAGATCTTCTCCAAGACCGTGATCGGGCCCATCTTCTTCGAATTCATCCAGCGCAAGGGCGATGACGGCTTCGGCGAGGGCAACTTCAAGGCCCTGTTCGAAAGCATCGAGGAAGACCAGATCCGCCGCGGCGTCCTCAAGGTGGGCGCCGCCGAATGACCACGCGCGCGGCGCGCCCCGACCCGGGCGCGCGCCGCGGCGCGCCGACGAGATCGAAGGCGAGATCGAAGAGAAGGCCCGCATCTCCCATGCATGACGACGACTGGCGCAGCTTTCCGGGCGCCCCCGCGCCGGGGACCGTGGTCGGCCCCTCCTCCGCCGCGCCGGTGGGCGCCACGGCGCTGATGGTCGAGACGGGGGCGGGCCGCTTCCCGCTTGTCCTGCTGCGGGACGACGCGGGCCTGCGCGCCTTCGTCAACGCCTGCCCGCACCAGTTCCTGCCGCTCGACCACCATGGGCCGCGGATCCTCTCGGCGGACGGGAGCAAGCTCATGTGCACCGTCCACGGCGCCCAGTTCGACGCCGCGACGGGGCAGGGCGTCGGCGGCATGGGCCTCGGCTGCGCCCTGGATGCCGTGCCGGTCGAGGAAACGGACGGCGTCATCCGCATCGCGGACGCCTGACGCCGCCCCCTCCTCGGGCCCCTCCTCGGGCCCTCACGCCGCCTCCGCCCCCGCAGGCGTCGCAAACCGCCTTGTCGCCCCCCGCGCCATGGTCTACTCCTGCAACCATTCTCAGGGCGGGGTGAAATTCCCCACCGGCGGTTACAGCCCGCGAGCGCCCTTTTCGGAGGGGTCAGCAGACACCGGTGAAATTCCGGGGCCGACGGTCATAGTCCGGATGGGAGAGATAGGGTGCGCAGGGCCTCTCGGGCCAGGCGGGCCCGTGCGCCTTGGGATCTTCTTAGTGAGAGAGGATCTGACGCCATGACGACCAAACCCAAATTCGCCTTCATCAAGGCCCGCTGGCACGCGGATATCGTCGACCAGTCGCTGCTCGGCTTCCGCGAGAAGCTGGCCGAGCTCGGCGTCGAGGCCGAGATCGACGTGTTCGACGTCCCCGGCGCCTTCGAGATGCCGCTGCTGGCCCGCAAGCTGGGCGAGACCGGCCAGTACGCCGCCATCGCCGCCGCCGCCCTCGTGGTCGATGGCGGCATCTACCGCCACGATTTCGTCGCCCAGGCGGTCGTGTCGGGCCTGATGGAGGCCGGGATGCAGACCGGGACCCCGGTCCTGTCCGTCTCGCTCACCCCCCACCACTTCCAGCCGAAATCGGAGCACGAGAGCTTCTATTTCAACCACTTCGTCGAGAAGGGCCGCGAGGCCGCCGACGCCGCGGTGCAGATCGCCGCGACCCATGCCGCGCTGGCCGCCCCCGCGAAGGACGCCGCCGCCCGCGCCGCCTGATCCGGGCCGAACGACCCCCCCAAGGGTCCCCCAGGAAGCCCACCCGGGCGCCCGTCATCGCGGCGGGCGCCCACCCCCTGCGCCGCCCCGCGCCCCCTCCCCCCATCGCCGCGCCCTTCCCCCGCCCGCGCCGCCCCGGCCCGGGCGCATTGGCGCGTCTCCGGGGACAATTCCGTTGACAGAAAGTTGAGACTCGCGGCACGCTGGGCCTCAAGAAGTATTGGCGTGTGAGCCGATCCTGAATTGCGTGTTCATTCGACGCTTTCGGGGCGGCGTTCGGGTGTGGTGTGCGCCTTCGTGCCCGAACATTTTTCCTATTCTGCACGTTTTATTGTGCGATCCCTCGGCGCGCCCGGCATTTCAGCCGATCCAGCGGGAGGCGACCGTGCTGAACCTCAAACATCCCGGCGTGTACACGCAGGAACTCTCCAGCGGCGTGCGCCCCATCGCCGGCGCCTCGACCTCGGTCGCGCTGTTCGTCGGCCCCACCGCGACGGGGATCGACGGGCGGCCGACCCGGCTGTTCAATTTCGGCGATTTCGAACGCGCCTTCGGGGCGCCGCAGCCGAGCTCCAATCTCGGGACCTCGGTGATGCATTTCTTCGCCAATGGCGGGGCCGAGGCCTGGGTGGTCCGCACCCCGCCCGAGGGCGCCGTCGCCGCCGCCGCCACCCTGCAGCAGGACGAGGCCCCGGTCGCGGACAGCTTCACCGCCACGGCGCTGAGCGCGGGGGCTCCGAGCGGCGAGATCTTCGTCGAGATCGACCCGTTCGGCCTGTCGGCCGACCCCTTCGGCGCCGCGCCGGACAAGACCCTGTTCAACCTCGTGGTCACCGACCGCGCCTCGGGCGCGTCCGAGCGGTTCGGGGCCCTGTCTACCTCCGCCGCCTCGCCGCGCTTCGCGCCCGCCATCGTCAACGACGCGGGCCGCGGCTCGGCCCTGGTCGGGATCGACCTGCCCGCCGACGCCGTGGGCGACCCCGCGCCGCCGGTCTCCGGCTCGGTTTACGCCGTCGGCACGCCCCCCGCCGCCGGCGCCGCCTTCGCCGCCGACGTGAAGGTCACGCTCGAGGTGGACTTCCTCGCCGCCGACGGCAGCGTCGACGCCCCCGCCTCGGTCAGCCTGGAGGTGACGGCCTTCGCCATGGACGAGGCCCGCCCCGCCTCGGCGCAGGAACTGGCGCTGCGCCTCGGCAAGGCCCTCAACAAGGCGCTGGCCGCGGACGAGACGGTGAAAGACAGGATGGGCGGGCGCGGGGTCGCCGTCGCCCAGGTCGAGGGCGGCGCCTTCCTGCACCTCAAGCTCTCCGGCCCGTCGGGCGCCCGGGGCGGGCCGCGGCGCGACGACGGCATCCTGCGCCTCGCCGCCCCTGCCGCGGGGACCTCGCTGCTCGACACCTACGCGCTGACGGCCGAGGCAGAGAACCCCGCGCGGATCCAGCTCGGGCAGACCTATGACGCGGCCCTCGTGGCCGCGCCGGTGGCGGCGGCGGCGGGGCAGGCCCATGGCCAGCCCGCCCCGGGCGCGATCAAGGACGCGGTGCTGGCGCTCGAGGGGCGGGACCCGTTCTTCAACATCCTGTGCATCCCCGACCTCGTGCGCCCCGCCGCCACCGACCCGAAGGCCGAGCACCATTCCGACGCCATGCCCACCTGGGGCGAGGCGGCCCGGGTCTGCGGCCTCAAGCACGCCATGCTGCTGGTGGACCCGCCGCCCGACGTGACCGACGCCGAGGGGGCCGAGCTGTGGAAATCCGGCCGCTTCACCTTCCAGTCGGACCACGCGGCGGCGTATTTCCCCAATATCCGCGTCGACGACCCGGCCGCGCCCGGGACGCTGCGCAGCCACCCGCCCTCGGGCGCGATCGCCGGGCTGATGGCGCGCACCGACGCCGCCGCCGGGGTCTGGCAGGCGCCCGCGGGCACCTCCGCGGTCCTCGCCGGGGCCTACGCCCCCGCGGTGGTGCTGTCGGATTCCGAGGCGGGGCTGCTGAACCCCATCGGGCTGAACGCCATCCGCCAGTTCCCGGTCTTCGGCACCGTCGCCTTCGGGTCGCGCACCGTCGACGGCGCCGACGCGTTGGCGAGCGATTACAAGTACATCCCCGTCCGCCGCACCGCCGACTACATCCTGCGCTCGCTCTCCGAGGGGCTGCGCTGGGCGGTGCACCGGCCCAATGGCGAACAGCTCTGGGCCGAGCTGCGGCTGGCCGGGACCAGCTTCATGCAGCAGCTGTTCCGCGCCGGCGCCTTCAAGGGGACGACGCCGTCCGAGGCGTTCTTCGTGCGCTGCGACGCCTCCACCACCACGCAGGCGGATATCGACCTCGGGCGGGTGAACATCGATGTCGGCTTCGCGCCGCTCAAACCCGCGGAATTCGTGGTCATCAGCCTGCACCAGGTCGTGCAGGCGGCGGAATAAGGGGGCTGGTCCATGGCGCAGTTCGAAACCAACGCAAGGCGGCTCGACCCCTACAAGGGCTTCAAGTTCCGCGTGAAATGGGACGGGCGATACGTGGCCGGGGTGTCCAAGGTCTCGGTCCTCAAGCGCACCACCGAGGTGGTCAAGCACCGCTCGGGCGGGGATCCGTCCAGCTCGCTCAAATCCCCGGGCCGCACGGAATACGAGCCGATCACGCTCGAGCGCGGCGTGACCCATGACCGGGCGTTCGAGGACTGGGCGGGCAAGGTCTGGGCCTATGGCGCGGGCCTCGGCGGCGAGGTGTCGCTGGCCGATTTCCGCAAGGAGGTGATCCTCGAGCTTCTGAACGAGGCGGGGCAGGTGGCGCTGGTCTACAACATCCACCGCGCCTGGGTGTCCGAGTTCGAGGCGCTGCCCGATCTCGACGCCAACGCCAACGCGGTGGCCATCGCCAAGCTCAAGCTCGAACACGAGGGCTGGGAGCGCGACCGCGCGGCGGTCGAGCCGACCGAGCCCTCGTTCTCGGCCCCATGAGCGGGGCGGAGGCGGCGGCGCCCCCGGACGCGGGCGCGAACGCGGGCGTGGGCGCAAGCGCGGGCGCGGGCGCCGGGCTGTCGGCGCGGGACCTGCTGGCGGGCTGGTCGCCGGGCGGGCGCGGCGGCGCGCATGCGCGGATCGGCGCGCTGCTGGCCCGGGCCGCGCCCGACGCCGCCGCCCGCGCGGCGCTGGGGGGCGAGAGCCTCGGGGCCCGCAACCAGCGCCTCGTGCGTCTCCACCGCGCGCTCTTCGCCCGGCCGCTGGAGGCGCGGCTGGACTGCGCCTGCGGGCAGGAGGTCGAGGCGACGCTGCCCGAGGCCGCCATCCTCGCCGCCCCCACGCCCGGCCCGGGGGCCGAGGTCGCCATCGACATCGCCGGGCGGGCGCTGCGCTTCCGCATCCCGCGCATGGCCGATCTCGCGCTCGGGGCCGACCCGGCGCGCCTCGCCGCCGCCTGTTGCCTGGCCCCGCCGGCGCCGCCGCTCTCCCCCGACGCCGCCGCGGCGCTGGGCGCGGCGTTCGAGGCCGCGGACCCCGCGGGGGACATCCGGCTCTCGGGCGCCTGTCCCGAATGCGGCGCGCCCCTGTCCGCCGCCGCCGATCCCGCGGCGCTGCTGGCGGCCGAGCTCGACCGCCTCCATGCCGCGCTGCTGGGGCAGGTGGACTGCATCGCCCGCGCCTATGGCTGGTCCGAGGCGCAGATCCTCGCGCTGCCCGCCGCCCGCCGCCGCAGCTACATCGCCCTGATCCAGGCGCGCGAGGCCGTGGGCCGCGGGTCGCGGGCCTGGGCATGAGGGGCAGGGCATGAGGGGCGACGCATGAGCTATCTCTCCGCCTTCCAGCGCGCCGCCACCGGCGCCCCCGGCGCGGCCGCCCCGCGCCGCCGCAGCCGGTTCGAGGACCTCCAGGCCGATGGCGATCCCGGGCTGGAGGAGCTTGACGTCGAGGCCGCCGCGCCGCCGCCCCCTGCCGCGCCGGCCGCGGAGACCCCCGCCGCACCCGCGGATCCCGCCGCGGCGCGCCCGGGTCCGCCCCGGGACGCCGACCCCGCGCCGCAAGCCCCCGTCGCCGCCGCCCCGCCCGCGCAGGCCGCCGACGCACCCGAGGCGCCCCTGCCGCCCGCGCCGCCCGAGGCCCTCCGCCCCGTCGCCGCGCCGCCTGCCCCCGCGCCCGACCCCGCGCCCGACCCCGGGGCGCAGGACGCCCCCCTCGCCCCGCCCGACCCCCGCACCGAGGCCGCGCCTGTCCCGCCGCCTCCCGCGCCCCGGCGCGACGCCGATCCCGACCCCGATCCCGCCCGCGGCCCCGGGCCCGACCCGGAGGCCGCGCTGGCCGAACTCTCCCGCGCCCTCCGGGCCGCGCTGGGGCCGGAGGTCGAGCTGACCCTCGACCCCGCCCATGACGCCCCGCCGCCCGGCCCCGGCCCCGCCCCGGCCCCGGGCGCGGACCCGGGCGCGCGGCCCCGCGCGCCCGGCGCCCCCGAGGCCCCCCGCCCGGTGGTGGTGGAGATCGCCCGCATCGACATCCGCCTGCCCGCCCGCGCCGCGCCCGCGCCCGCCGCCCCGCGCGGCGGTCCCGCCCCCTCGGCGCCGGTCTCGCTCGGGGACTGGCTGTCGAAGAAGGGGAAGGGCGGGGCATGAGCATCCATTTCGCCATTCCCGCCACCAGCTTCGTGCTGAAATCGCTGCTCGAGGCGCGGCTGAAGATCGCCTATGGCGGCCACGCGCCGCCCCCCGTCTCGGTCGCGCCGCCGCCGCCGCGCGCGCCCGCGGGGCCGGGCGGCGGCGGCGGCGCGCCGGAAGCCGCGGGGCTGCACCTGTTCCTGCACCATGCCGGGCCCAACACCGCCCTGCGCAACGCCTTCGACCCGCGGGTGGACGCCGCCGGGGCCCGCGTGGCCGAGGCGCCGCTGGCGCTCGACCTGCATTACATGCTCGCCGCCTCGGGGGCCGATCTCGAGCGCGAGGCGCTGCTGGGCGTCGGCCTGGCCGCCTTCCACCGCAACGGCATCGTCCCGCGCCCGATGATCGAGGCGCTGCTGGGCGGCGTCGCCCCGCCGCCGGGGGCGAGCTTCATGAACGGGATGTATGCCGAGCCGCTGGCCGACCCGGCCGCGCAGCCGCAGGAGATGACGATCTCGCAGCAGGCGGTGGACGTGGACCTGTCGACCAAGCTGTGGTCGGCGCTGCAATCGCCGCTGCGGCCCTGCGCGTTCTTCCTCGTCACCGCGATCTACCTGCAATCGGACGACGCCTACCCGGGCGGCAAGGCGGTCGACACGGTGCGCACCACCGTCCGCCCCGCCGCCGACCCGGACCACCCGGCGGGCGAGACCGCCGAGACGACGGGCGGGGCCGCGCCATGACCGCCCCGACCGTCTCCACCGCCGCCGCCGGCGCAGCCGCCGCCCCCAGTGCAGCCGCTCCCGCCCCCGCCGCCGCCGCCCCCGCCGAAGCCCCCGCCGCCCAGGCCGGGGCCGCCGCCCAGGCCGGGGCCGCCGCGCCCGCGCCCGCCGCCGCGCCCGCCGACCTGCGGGGCGCGTCCCTGCCGCGGGCGGCCGAGGCGCTGGCCCTCGCCCGCCTCGACGCGCTGGCCGGGGGCCGCCCCGCCGCCCCCCTCCCGCCCTTCGACGCCTGGCTGGCGGGCGGCGCGGACGGGACGGGGGGCGCGACGCAGGCCGCCCCGCTGCGCGACCTGGCCGGGGCGCTCGCCCTCTCGCCCCCAGAGGTCGAGCTGGTCGCGATCCTCGTCGCCGCCGCCCTGTCCGAGCCCGCCGCGCGGGGCATGGAGGCCGCCGCCGGGGCCGCCGTGGGGCTGCCCGCCTGGCTCGCGCTGCGCCTCGTGCCCGACCTGCCCGGGGCGGCGCTGGCCTCGGGCGGGGCGCTGCGCCGGTTCCTGGCGCTGGAGGCCGAGGGCGCCCCGCGCGCCCTCGCCCGCCTCGCGCTGGCCGAGCCGGTGCTCGACCGGCTGATCGGCGCGCCCCATCTCGACGAGGCCGTCAGCGCCCATGCCGCCCCCGCGGGCGCGCTGGCCGACGGCCCGCCCGAGGCCGCCGCGGCGCTGGGCGCGCTGCTCGGCGATCGCGGCGCCGACGGGATGCCCCCCGCGGTGCTGGCCGGGGCCGAGGAGGCCGGGCGCGTCGCCGCGGGCCTCGCCGCGCTCGGGCTGCGGCCCTGGCGGATGGCGGCCGCGGACCTGCCCGCCGACCCCGCCGCGCGCGACCGCCTGGCCCGGGCCTGGAGCCGCGAGGCCGCGCTGGACGGGCTGGCGCTGGTGCTCGACGCCGCCGCGGGCCCCTGCGCCTGGACCGAGAGCTTCGCCGACCGGGTGCTGGGCCATGTCGTCATCTGCGGACCCGCCGCGCCCGAACGCCTCGCCCGCCCGGTGCGCGCGCTGCCCCCCGCGGCGGCGGCCGGGGCGGGCGCCGCCGCGTGGCAGGCCGCGCTCGGCCCCGCCCGCGCCGCCCGCGTGGGCCCGGCCGGGCTCGCCCGCGTCGCGGCGCAGTTCCGCCTGTCCGAGGGCGACCTGCGCGCCGCCGCCGCCCGCGCCGCCGCCGCGATCGACGGGCTCGGCCCCGACGCGCCGCCGGACGCCGCCGCCGCCGCCCTGTGGCGCGCGGCGGGGCGGGCGCGCCGCCCCGGCCCTGTGCCCGGCATGGTCCTGTCCGAGCCGGTCTTCACCTGGGACGACCTGGTGCTGCCCGCGCAGGTCGCGGCCCAGCTGCGCGCGCTCGAGGCCCATGTCCGCCACGCCGCGCAGGTGTTCGACGACTGGGGCTTCGCGCGCGCCATGGGCGGGCGCGGGCGCGGGGTGGCGGCGCTGTTCCACGGCCCCTCGGGCGCCGGCAAGACCGTGGCCGCCGAGGTGCTGGCCGGGGCGCTGGACCTGCGGCTGATGACCGTGGACCTCTCCCAGCTGATCTCGAAATATATCGGCGAGACCTCGAGGAACATCGCCGCGATCTTCGCCGAGGCCGAGCGCACCGGCGCGGTGATGGTCTGGAACGAGGGCGACGCGATCTGGGGCGCGCGCGGCGCCGTCGGATCCGCCACCGACCGGCACGTGAACGCCGAGACGGGGGACCTCTTGTCCCGGATCGAGGCGTTCCGCGGCGTCACAATCGTCACCACCAACCTGCGCGACGCCATCGACCCCGCCTTCCGCCGCCGGTTCCGCTTCGTGGTGGAGTTCCCCATGCCCTCGGCGGCCGAGCGCGAGGCGCTGTGGCGCCGGGCCTTCCCCGCCGCCGCGCCGGTGGACCGGGTGAACTGGGCGGCGCTGGCCGAGCTGCCGCTCTCGGGCGGGGCGATCCGCAACGTGGCGCTCAAGGCCGCCTTCGCCGCGGCCGAGACCGGGCGCCCCGTGGACGCGGCGCTGATCGAGGCGGAGCTGGCCGCCGAGCTGGCCAAGGAGGGCCGCGCAGCCCCCGCCGTCAACTGGGAGGCGGGGCGATGAGCGGGCCGCGGACCCCGGCCGCGCCGCCCCTCGCGCTGCGCATCGGGCAGGTGACCATCCACGGCGAGGGACCCGAGGCCCGGCGGCTGGCCGAGGCGCTGCCCGCCGCGCTGGAAAACGCGCTGGCCGCGGCGCTGGGCGGCGGCGGCGGCGCAGGCCCGGCGCGCGGCGATGCGGGCCGGGCCGCCGAGGCCGCGGCGCAGGAGATCCGCGCCGCCCTCGACGCCGCCCTGGACTCCGCCCTCGGCGCCGCCCTCAACCCTGCCCTCAACCCCGGGGACCCGCCCCGTCCCGGGCCGGGCGGGCGGGAGGAGACCCCATGACCGCCCGCCGGATGGAGATGCAGCCCCTCCCGCGCCCGGCCGGGGCCGCCCGACCCGCCCTGCGCGCCGTGCAGCGCAAACCGGCGAGCGGGGCCGCGCCCGCGGCCCCCGCCTTCGCGCCCTCTTTCGCCCCGGCCCCGTTCTCGGGCGGGGCGCCGCTGGCCGCCTCGGTCCGCGGGCCGCTCGAAAGCGCCTTCGGTCGCGACCTGTCCCATGTCCGCGTCCATGACGACGCCCGCGCCCATGACGCCGCGCGCGGGATCGGCGCGCGGGCCTTCGCCGCCGGACACGACGTCTCCTTCGCCCGCGGCGCCTACCGGCCCGACACCGCCGCCGGCCGCGGGCTGATCGCGCACGAGGCGGCCCATGTCCTCCAGCAGGCGCAGGGGGTCCATGCCAGCGGCGGCCCGCCGCCCGCCTCCGCCCTCTCCCGCGCGCTCGAGGCCGAGGCGGACGCCGCCGCCGCCGCCTTCGCCGCCGGCCGCCCCGTCCCCGCCCTCGCCCCCGCGCCCCGCGGCGCGCTCCAGCGCGCCCCCGAGGACGCCGCCCCGCCCCCCGCCGCCCCCGCCGCGCCGACCCCGGACCGGCTGCCCGCCGGGATGACCGCGCTCGAGGACGAACCCAGGGGCGTGGGCACGACCCGGCTCGTGCTCGAGATCGCGAATTTCCAGATGCCCCGCGACAAGGGCGCGGGCCCCTGGGTGAAGGAGATCCACGACAAGGCCGCCGGCGGCGGGCGGCTGGTCTTCACCCCGATCATCAACGGCGCCTCGGTCGCCGCCTGGAAGGAGGGGAAGGAGAATTACAAGAAGCTCTGGCTGCAATCCTACGGCTTCACCCATGAGCGGCAGATCCCCACCGCCTTCGAGGAAGCCGCGAAGACCGACCCGAAGGTCGAGGCCGTGCGCGCCGACGCCAGCGCCGCGGCGATCCTGGCGGGGCTCGGCTCCTCGCTCTCGGACTCCCATTGCAATATCGACCACGTCGTCGAGAAGCAGATGGGCGGGGTCTCGATCATCGAGAACCTGCAGCTGCTCGAGGCGAAGACCAACCAGGATTCGGGCCGCGACGCCTATGACGCCATGGTCCGGCTGGTGAAGGCGGTGCGCGCCCCCGGGATGCGCGGCCCCGACGCGCGCAACATGCAGCTGCGCTTCAAGGCGGTGACGCTGGCCTCGACCGACGCCGCGGCTGGGGCCTGGAAGGTCGAGGACATGCTGCGCAGCGGCCGCGTGAAGGGCGACGCCAGGCTGCGCGCCGCGGCGAAGGGCAAGCCGGTGACGCTGCGCGCCGGGGGGATGTCCGCCGCCACCAGCCTCGGCGACGCGGGCAAGCTGGCGCTGGACCTGCGCGCGCGGCGGCTGATCCCGGCGGTGCGCCTCAAGACCATCGACCGCGGCGCCGGGCCGGGGCAGAAGATCCAGCATATCGAGGGCGTGCTCGACAGCGCCGCGGTCAAGCGCGGCGGCCTCGGCGACCAGGACGCGAAGGTGCATCTTCACGCCGAGCTCGCCCCCGCCGGCGCCGGGGCGCAGGGGGACGCCGCGGCGGGCGAGGTGCGGGACGTGCACCTGACGCCCGGCAGGAACGAGGCGGTGTCGTTCTACTACCCGTACCTGTCGCCCGGCACGCTGGGCCAGCTCTCGCTCGACGACGCGGGAACCCTGTCGGCCAGGGGGGTGATCCGCTCCACCGTGCCGCTGTTCGGGGACATCGCGGTGACGTTCTCGGCCCCGCGGGACGGCGCGGACACGCTCTCGGTCGTCGCGCCGATCGCCGCCGACAAGCTCAAGCCCCGCAACCACCTGTTCCGCTTCACCGCGGGCGAGGTGTCGCTGGCGCTCGCGCCCGATTTCATCCCCGGCGGCGATCTTGAATTCGAGGTCGGCCCTGCCACCAACCCCGTGCTGCGCGGCAAGGTGAAGGCGGGGCTGGAGCGGGGCCTGCTGGCCGTGACCGGGGACCTGGAACCGGCGCGGGATCTGCCGGGCGTCGCCGCCGCGCGGGGCGAGCTGAGCTTCACCGCCGAGGAGGGCTGGTCCGGCAAGCTGACCGCGACCTCCTCCTCCTACAGCGGGGTGACCGCCGACGCGTCCTTCGGCTTCCGCTCGGTCGGCAAGGAGATCAAGCCCTTCGCCGGCGGCGGGCTGCACATGCAGATCAAGGGGGTGGATGTCGATTTCCTCACGGCCTGGGAGGGGCAGGGCATCGGCTATTACGCCAAGGCCACCATCCCGAAGCCCCTGCCCATGGTCCCGTCGGTGCAGATCGAGGGGAGCTTCTCGGACACGCTGCTGGAGATGGCGGGCGGCGGCACGGTCACCTGGAACGGCATCTCCAGCGACATCCAGGTCAGGTACCGCCAGAAGAAGGGCGAGGAGGGCGCGTTCAGCGGCGGCGCGCTGATCAGGAAGGACGGCGACCCGCTGCGCGCCCGGGTCAAGATCGCAGTCGACGGGTCCGGCGCGCGGATCCTCGAGGGCCGCATCCGCTATCGCTTCACCGATGATCTCGACATCGAGTTCGGCGCGAAGACCGAGAGGGACGGCCGGGTGCGGGTGGATGGCGAGGTCGCGCATGACGACATCCCGCTGCTGCGCCGCTGGCCCTCCGACAAGGGCGGAGAGATCGACCTGTTCCGCGGGAAGCGCCTGTCCTTCCCGTTCCCGATCCCCGGGGTCTCGCCCCTCGTGAACGGCACCATCGGCGTCTCGGCCGGGCTGATGGTGAAATACCACGCCGGGCCGGTGGTGCTGAAGGCGCCCACGGTCAAGGCGTCCTTCTACCCGTTCGAGGAGGACATCTCCCTCGCCGCCTCCGCCACCAGCGCGCTGTCCGTCGACGCCTATGTCGGGCTGACGGGCACGTTCGGCGCCAGCATCGGGGCCGAGTTCGCCGGCGGCGTCGCGGGGGCCGAGGGCGGGCTGTCGGTGGAGCCGACGCTGGGCGTTCCCGGCCATGCCGGGGCGCGGGTCACGGTGGATTACGCCGACGGCGCCTTCGGCTTCGCCGCGGTGGGCGAGGCGAGCGGGGGGATGGAGGCCAGCCTCGCCGTCAATCTCGAGGCCCGGGTCTACATCGCCAAGGGCCTGTGGTCCTACAACTGGACCTACCCGCTGGGCGAGACGGCGACGATGAAGCTCGGGCCGCAGCTCAAGCTCAATCTCGGCGAGATCCGCTATGGCAAGGGCGGGGAGCTGAAGCTGCCCAGGCCCTCGGACATCTCGGTCGAGCCGTCGCTGGATCCGAAGACGGTGATCAGCGACATCCTCAGCCTCGGCAAGACGGAGGAGGTGTGATGGCCGCCCCCCCTCGCCGCCGCCCCCCTTGCCGCCGCCCCCTTCGACGCGCGCGCCGTCCCCGCGCCGCCGCGCCCGCCGCCCGGCCCGTCCCACCGCCCGCCCGGACCGCCCCGGGGGCCGCCCCGCGGGCGGTCACCGCCCAGCCCGCCCCGCGGGCGGCGCCCGCACAGCCCGGAGGGTCCCGATGACCGCGCTTTCCGCCTCCGCCCGCGCGCTGCGCGGCGGCTTCGTGGTGATGGACGCCGAGGGCAAGGCCGCCCTGCGCACCATCCCGTTCCAGTTCAACCCCGAGCTGCTGACCCGCACCGTCACCCCCCGCGGCGCCGCCTCGGGCGGGGGCGACGGGCTCGAGGCCGCGCGCCTCACCGGCCCCGCCGCCGAAAGCTGGAGCTTCGAGATCGAGCTCGACGCGCTCCACGCCCCCCAGGTCCCCGGCGGGCCGGTGCTGGCCCCGGGGCAGGAAGGCGTGGCGGCGGACCTCGCCGCGCTCGAAACCCTGCTCTCCCCCGCCGTCGCCGACATCGAGGCCGGGATCGAACAGGCCCGGC
This sequence comes from Rhodovulum sp. DZ06, assembly GCF_050586345.1. Taxonomy (NCBI): domain Bacteria; kingdom Pseudomonadati; phylum Pseudomonadota; class Alphaproteobacteria; order Rhodobacterales; family Paracoccaceae; genus Rhodovulum; species Rhodovulum sp. DZ06. Next base: position 56,667 of record NZ_JBOCEF010000018.1, on the reverse strand, counting down.
TCGGCGCGCTCGAGATCCTGCCCGCCCCCTCGCCCCTCGCGATCCTCGTGCTCGGGCCCGGGCGGGTGATGCCCGTGCGGATCACCGCGATGACCGTGACCGAGGAGGCGTTCGACATCGCCCTCAGCCCGATCCGCGCCACGGCGGCGCTCTCGGTCGAGGTGCTGACCACCGAGGACCTGCCCTGGGGCTCCGGCCCCGCCGGGCTCTACCTCGCCGCCCTCGCGCGGCGCGAGAAGCGGGCCGGGACCCGCGCCCGCGGCCTGTCGGCCGTGGGACTGACGAGCATCTGATGGAAAGGCGCGCGCGATGACCGACCCCAACAGCCGCTATCACGGCCTGCCGGTGCGCGAGACGGGCCCGGAGGAGGCGCGCATCCCCTTCCGCGCCCGGCGCATCCTGCCCGACCCGGCGCGCTTCACCGCCTTCGCCCATGTCGACCTCGCGGGGGGCGAGCGGATCGACGCGCTGGCCGCCGAGGCGATGGGCGACCCGCTCCTGTACTGGCGGATCGTCGACGCGGACGGCGCCGCGGACCCGGCCGAGGCGACGGCCCGCCCGCGCAAGCGCCTCGCGCTGCCGCTGCCTTTGGAGGTGTCGGATGGCCGGGCTTGAGGGCGTCACGCTCGGGATCCGCATCGGGCCGGTGGCGACGCAGCCGGTCCCGCCGGACGTGGCCGCCGCGTTCGAGGGCGCGGAGGTCACCCAGGCCTCGGGCGGACGCTCGGGCTTCCAGCTGTCCTTCCTCTATTCGAAGACCTCGCCCATCGCGACGCAGCGCCTGCCGGGGGGGTATTTCGACCCGCTGAACCGGGTGATCCTGACCGCGACGCTGGGGGGCGTGACGCGGGTGCTGGCCGACGGGCCGGTCAAGCGCGCCGATGTCGACGCCTCCGCCGTCCCCGGCAGGAACCGGCTGACCCTGACGGGCGAGGACGTGCTGGGCTACATGGACGCCATCGACTTCACCGGGATGCCCTACCCGGCGGTCCCGGCCTCGGTCCGGGTGCTGATGATGCTGGCAAAGTACCCGATGTTCGGGGTGATCCCGAAGGTGCTGCCGGCCCCCGGCGACGTGATCCATTCGCCCACCGACAGGATCCCCGCGCAGCAGGGCTCGGACCTCGAATACATGACCCGCCTCGCGCAGGATGCAGGCTACGTGCTGTATGCCGAGCCGGGGCCGAAGCCGGGCATGAACACCGTCTACTGGGGCCCCGAGATGCGTCTCGGGACCGAGCAGCCCGCGCTGACGCTCGACATGGACCAGGCGCGCAATGTCGACAGCCTGTCCTTCACCGCCGACGGCGACGCGGCGGAACAGAAATTCGCCTTCGTGAAGGCGGCCAATTTCTCGGTCCCCGTGCCGGTCCCGAATGTCGGCCTCCTCAAGCCCCCGCTCGCGGGCCGTCCCATCGTCCCGTCCCGCCTGCGGCTGATGGAGACCGAGCGCCTCGGGGCGGTCGAGGCGATCGGGCTGGCGCTGGGGGGGGCGGCGCGGGGCGATCCGCTGACCGCCTCCGGCACGCTCGACGTCGCGCGCTACGGCGCGCCGCTCGAGGCGCGAAAGCTGGCGACGGTCCGCGGCGCCGGGATCGCCCATGACGGGACCTGGTACGTCTCCTCGGTCACCCACCGGCTGAAGCCCGGCAGCTGGACCCAGGCGTTTTCCCTCGCGCGCGACGGGCTGCTGCCGCGGGCCTTCACCCCTCCCCCCCTTCCAGCGACAGGCGTTCCGACATGACCAACGGCCCCGTTTTCTACGGCAAGTACCGCGCCACCGTGATCAACAACGTGGATCCGCAGAACCAGGGGCGGATCATGGTCCAGCTCGGGGACAAGTACGGGCTGTTCCCGTCGACCTGGGCGATGCCGTCCTTTCCCTTCGCCGCCAAGGGGATGGCGGGGATGGTGGCGCTGCCGCAGATCGGCGCGGGAGTGTGGGTGGAGTTCGAGGCCGGCGATCCCGACCACCCGATCTGGTCCGGCGGCTTCTTCCCCGACCCCGCGGGCTTCCCGGCGCTGGCGCTGGCGGGCGCGACCCCGGTGACCCCGAACATCCACATGCAGACCACCACCGGCACCTCGGTGACCCTGTCGGACAACCCCGCCCAGCAGGTGTTCGTGAAGACCGCCACGGGGGCGATGATCTCGATCGGGGCGGCCGGGGTGTCGATCAGCAACGGGCAGGGGGCGACCATCGTGATGTCCGGCCCCTCCGTCATCATCAACAACGGCGCCCTCGTGGTGACCTGAGCGCGGAGACCAGACCATGCCCGGACCCATCCTTCACGTCGGCGCCTCCGCCGCCTGTCCCCATGGCGGGACGCTCACCCTCGTGCCCGCATCGCCGCGGGTGACGGTGTCGGGCCAGCCCGTCGCCGTGCTGACCGACCAGGGGCTTGTCGCGGGCTGCGCCTTCACCCTGCCGGGGGGCAAGCCCTCGCCCTGCGTCACCACGCGCTTCATCGCCGCCGCGACGCGCGTGACCTCGATGGGCCAGCCGGTCCTCATCAACCCGATGAGCGCGCTGTGCCTGTCGCCCGAACAGGCCCCGCAGGGCCCGCCGATCTTCACCGCGTCCCAGGCCCGCGTGGTGGCGACATGACCCGCCTCGCCCATCCCTTCGCCCCCGGCGCCGACGGGCGCAGCGCCGCGCATCCCTACGGCTCCCCTGCGCATGTCGCGCAGATGCTGCGGCTCCTGATCCTCACCCAGCCGGGCGAGCGGGCGATGCGGCCGGGCTTCGGCTCCCCCGCCCGGCAGATGCTGTTCGCCGCGGGGGACGGGATCGCGGCCGAGGCGCTGGCCGCGGCGCTGGAGAGCGGCGTGGCGCAATGGCTGGGCCACGTGCTGGAGGTCGAGGCGCTGGAGGTGCGGGCCGACGGCGCCGGGGCGCTGACAGCGGAGCTGGCGTACCGGCTGCGGGACACCGGCCGGGTGGAGCGGGTGGCGGTGGAGGTGACGGGCGGATGACCGGCGCGCGCTACGATTGCGCCGAGCCCGGGCGGCGGGCGGCGCTGACCGCCCCCGGCGCCCCGGCGGGCCTGTCGGGCATCGATTTCATCGAGGTGCGGCAGGGCGCGGCCCTGTCGGATCCGACCCAGATCCGGGTCGAGCTGGTCAAGCCCTTGCCCCTGCCGGACGCGAAGTTGACAGCAGTCAACTTTCGCATCACCGGCGGCGTGCGCTTTCCCGCGCCGGTCGTCTCGGGGCCGGTGGCGGCGGAGCCGGGGGGCGGCACGGTCGCGCGCTACGTGCTGACCCTGCCGGGCGGGCAGCCGACGGATTTCTCGACCTACACCCTCTCGCTTGTCGATGGCGACGGGCCGCCGGGCTTCATCGACCCGCGGCTGGCGGCGGTGGAGTTCTCGTTCAAGGTGGATTGCCCCGGCGACTATGACTGCGCGCCGGGGGCGGCGACGGCCCCGGCCCCCGCCCCGTCCGGCGCCGTGCCCGACTACACCGCCCGCGACTGGCCGGCGCTGCGGGGCCTGATGCTCGACCGGATGCGCGAGCTGGTCCCGGGCTTCGCCGAGGACGACCCCGCCGACCTCACCGTCACCCTGGTCGAGGCGCTGGCGGCGCGGCTGGACCAGCAGAGCTACCGGCTCGACTGGATCGGCACCGAGGCGTTCCTGCACACGGCGCGGGAGCGGCGGTCGCTCACCCGCCATGCGCGGCTGGTGGATTACCGCCCGGGCGAGGGGGCGAGCGCGCGGGTTCCAGTGAGTTTCGAGTACGCCGAAGACCCGCTGCACCCCGCCCCCCTCGTCCTGCCCGCCGCCACCCCGGTGATCGGGCGGCGCCCGGACCTGTCCCCCGTCCTCGACGGCGCCGCGCATGTGGACCTGCTGCGCGCGGGCGGCGCGCTGGTGTTCGAGACGATGCACGAGGCGCGAATCTGGCCCTGGCGGAGCAGGATCGCCTTTCACACCTGGTCCGACGCCGCCTGCGTGCTGAAGGCCGGGGCGACCTCGGCCACCCTTGTCGATACCGGCGGCGGGCAGGGGCCCATCGCGCCCGGGGACCTGCTGGTGCTGGCCGAGACGCGCTCCCCGCTCACCGGGCTCGAGGCCGATGCGGACCCGGCCCGCCGGGCGCTGGTGCGGGTGATCGCGGCGGAGGCGACGGCGGACCCGCTCGCCCCCGGCCTGGCGCTGGTCGAGGTCCACTGGGACGCCGCCGATGCGCCCCGCTTCGACCTGGTGCTGTCGGCCCGCACCGCGCGCCAGTCCGGCGCCGCGACGCCCGAGCCCTGCGCCGCCGTCCTCGGCAACGTCGCGCTGGCCGATCACGGCGCCTCCTTGCCGCCCGCGGATCACATCGGGGCCACGGCCTCCGAGGCGGCCGAGCTTTCGCCCGCCCTGTCCCCGCCCATGCCGCTGCCGGGCCTGCCCTGGCGGCCGGTGCTGCCGCTGGCGGACCTCTCGCGCATCGCCCCGGCGGATTTCCGCGGGCCGCCGGAGCGGGAGGGCTTCGCCCCGGCGTCCGAGCTGGCACGGGCGGCGCCCGCGGACTGCCTGCCCGCGCTGCGGCTGATCGACGATTTCTCCACCTGGACGGCGCGGGCGGACCTCTTGTCCTCCGGGCCCTTCGCGCGGGATTTCGTGGTCGAGACCACCATCGACGGCGCCGCCGCCCTGCGCTTCGGCGACGGGATCGGCGGGCAGGCCCCGCCCCCCGGCGCCGCCATCGCCGCCGCGGCGCGCAGCGGGGTCGGCCCGGCGGGCAATATCGGCCCCGGAGCGCTGGCCCACGTGGCGCTCGGCCCCGGCCTGGCGGGCGCGAAACTGACCGTCACCAACCCCCTGCCGGGCCGCGGCGGCGCGGCGCCGGAGAGCGCCGCCTCGATCCGCCTCAACGCCCCCGAGGCGTTCCGGGAGCAGGACCGCGCCGTCACGCCGGGCGACTATGCCGAGGCCGCGCTGCGCCACCCCGAGGTCGTCGGCGCCCTCGCCATCCCGCGCTGGACCGGGGCGTGGCAGACGATCTTCGTGCATGTCGACCGCCTCGGGGGCGCGCCTGCCGACGCCGCGTTCCGGGCGCGCATCGCCGCGCATCTCGAGCATTTCCGGACCATCGGCTTCGACGTCGCGGTGCGCGGGCCGATCCCGGCGCCGCTGGACATCCACCTCTCGGTCTGCGCCGCTCCGGATGCGCTGCGCGCCCGCGTGGCGGCGGCGGTCCGCGCCGCGCTCGGGCCCGTCGCGGCGGCGGATGGGACGCTTGGCTTCTTCCACCCCGACCGGCTCAGCTTCGGGGCGCCGGTGCACCTTTCTGCTCTCATCGCCGCCGCCATGGCCGTGCCGGGGGTCGAGAGCGTCACCCCCCTGCGGTTCCAGCGCTTCGGGCGGCTGGCGGACGGGGAACTCCAGGCAGGCGTGATCCGCCCCGCCGAGGCCGAGATCCTGCAGCTTGCCGACGACCCGTCCTTCCCCGAGCGGGGACGGCTGCGGCTGACCATGGGGGGCGGGCGATGAGCTGCGGATGCGAAGGCGGCGCGGGCGGGGCCTGCGGCTGCGGCGCCGGGGCGCCCATGCAGGCGGTGGCGGACCCGGCCCGCTTCGCCCATGGCGCGATCCTCGGGCGGCTGGTCGAGGGCATCGGCGCCGCGCGGGTCGGCGGGGCGGCGCCGCTGCGCGGGCTGACCACGCGCGACCCCTCGGACCCGGCCATGGCGCTGCTGGACGCCTATGCGCTGGGCCTGCATGTCATCGGCTGGAACGCGGACCGGCTGTGGCGCGACGGGACCATCGGGCAGGGCGAGGACCGCGACGCGCTCGCCGCCCTCGCCGCCCTGCTGGGCCACGCGCCGCGGCCCGCCATTTCCGCCGAGACGGTGGTGGCCTTCACGGTGGATGAAACGCCGGGCGCGCCGGAGGCGGCGACGGCGCCCCTCGGGATGAAGCTCTCGACCGTGCCGGAGCAGGGCGGGATGCCCGCGGTGTTCGAGACCTCGGCCCCGCTGGAGGCGCGGCGCACGCTCAACGCCCTGCGCCCGGTGCGGCAGGCCGAGGCGCCCGCGGTGACCGCCGGGACCGGGACGCTGACCCTCGCGGGCCTCGCCCCCGGGTTGCGCGAGGGGGACAGCATCGCCGCCTGGGCGGCGGGCGAGGGCAAGTGGCTGCTGGCCGCCGTGCTCGGGGTCGAGCGCCCCGCGCCCGCCCCCCTGCAAGGCGGCGCGCCGGGAGAGACGGCGCCCGCGACCACGGTGCTGACCCTCGCGCCCGGGCGGCTGGTGGAAGGGGCGGGGCCCGGTGCGGACCAGGCGGGCGCGGTGCGGGTCTTCGGGCGGCGCGCCACCGGCTTCGGCGCCACGGCCCCCGACATCATGCTGATGACCGACGAGGTGCGCGACGCGAAGGGCGAGGAGAAGACCCTCATCCTCGGCGGCCCCGAGAAGGGCCCCATCGCCCAGCCGACGCCGATCCTGGGCGGCGATGGGGCGGGTCCGGCCGAGGGAGAGGTCGCGCTGAAGACGGTCTGGGAGTGGGCGGGTTTCGTGCTCTCGGACGGCGGGACGACGGATGGCGGCGCGGTCGATCTCGACGCCGAATACGAGGCCGCCGCCAAGAGCCGCGCCGTGCTGTTCAGCGCCGGGGACGTGGACGCGATGGGGCTGATCGACGGCGTCTCGGCCCGCGCCCGCTCGGATTTCGCCATGGCGGCGCGGGTGACGCGGATCGAGGCGACGGGGGTGGACCTGTCGGCCGCGGGCTTCGGGGACAAGCTGCGCGAGACCTCGATCCTGCTCGAAACCGCGACGGAACAGGTCTTCGCCCCGCTGACCGACCCGGAGATCACCGGCGACCGGATCACCGTGCAGGGCGTCCATGAAGGGCTCCTGCAAGGGCGCCTCTTCGTGCTGACGGGGCAGGAATGGGCGGGCGCGCCGGGCGCCGAGGGGCCGGTGGCCGCCGAGGTCGCCACGCTGCTGCGGGCCGAGCCGGGCGACGGGGTCACCACCCTCGTCTTCGCCGCCCCCCTGTCGCGCGGCTGGCGGACCGAGGGGCTGGCGGCGCTCGGCAATTGCGTCGCGGCCACGGAAGGCGAGACGGGGCTGCTGGGCGCGGAACAGATCGGCGTGACCGACGCCGCCGACCCGCTGCCGGTCATGCGCCTGCCGGACGGGCGGCTGGCGCATGTGCCCGGGCCCGGCCCGCGCGGCTACGTCCCGGCGGTGGAGCTGCGGGTGGGCGGGCGCCTCTACACCCATGCCGAGCGGCTGCGCGGGCTGACCTCCGCCGACCGCGCCTTCCGCGCCGCGCCGCCGCCGCCCGGCGACGACGCGGCCGCCGCCATCGCCTTTCCCGGGCCTCTGCCGGGCGGGGCGCAGCCGGTCACCGCGCTCTGGCGCAAGGGCGGCGGGGCGGCGGGGAACGCCGGGGCGGGGGCGCTCTCGACCATCCTCTCGCCCGTCCTGGGGCTGCGCGCGGCGACCAACCCGATCCCGGCGACGGGGGGCCAGGAGCCGGAGGGCCCCGAGGAGATCCGCGCCGCCGCCCCCGCCGCGGTGCGGGTGCTGGACCGGGTGGTCTCGGCCCGCGATTACGAGACCTTCGCCGCCGGGTACCGGGGGGTGGGCAAGGCCATGGCCTCGGTCCTGCGGGCGGGGATGCGCGAGGTGATGTGCCTGACGGTGGCGGACACCGACATGGCCCCCCCGGTCCCCGGCGGGACGCTGGCGACGGGGCTGGAGGAGGCGATCCGCGCCGTCTCGCCCCCCGGGCGGGCGCTGCGGATCGCGGGCTTCGCGCCGCTGGCCGCCGAGATCCGCCTCGGCTTCGCCCATGATCCGGCGCTGGAGCGGGCGGCGGTGGAGGCGGCGCTGCGCGCGGCGCTGCTCTCCGCCTTCTCGCCCGCCGCGCGGCCCTTCGGGCGGGCGCTGCACCGGTCGGAAATCCTCGCCGCCGCGCAGGGGGTTCCGGGGGTGGTCGCGGCGCGGCTGGCGGGCTTTGCGCTGCCCGGCGGGGCGGCGGAGGACCATGGGCGCCTGCTGTGCCCCGCGCCGCGGATGGAGGGCGGGGTCTTCGTGGAAGGGGGCCTCCTGCACCTTTCCGACGCGGGCCTCACGTTCGAGGAGATGACGCCATGAGCGACGCGACGTCTGACGCACGGGCCGCCGCCGCCGCCGCGCGGCTCTTCGCCCTGCTGCCGGCGCAGATAAGGGCCGATGACGCCGCCGCGGGCCGGGCGCTCGAGGCGCTGTTCCAGGCGCTGGGCGCGGGGTCGGCGGAGCTCGACGCCGCGCTCGACGCCTTCCATGACGCGCTGTTCGTGGAGACGGCGCAGGGCGACGCGCTCGAGGCGCTGGCCGCGCTGGTGGCGGCCGAGCCGATGGCGCCGCTGCCCGAGGGGGCGGGCTGGAGCCCCCGGGCCTTCATCGCCAACACCATCCGCCATCGCCGCGGCAAGGGGACGGCGCGGGCGCTGCAGGCGCTGGCCGCGGACGTGACCGGCGAGGGCGCGGCGGCTGTCGAATATTTCCAGCGCCTCGTGCGGCTCCAGCACCTGTCGGATGTCCGCCCCGAGCGGCCCGGCCTCGCGGACCTGCGGGACGGCGAGGCGGCGCAGCTGGTCGGGACCGCGCATGACCGGACCGCGCGGCTGGCCGACCTGCGCTCCATCGCCCGGGCCGGGGGGCGGGCGCATGTCCCGATGGTGGGGGTGCACCTGCTGCGCCCGCTGGTCCCGGTCCATCCCGCGCCGGACCTGGCCGGGGAGGACCCGGGGGCGGTTCCCGCCGCGCTCCTCGCCGCCCTGCCGCAATGCCGGGACTGGGCCGCGGGCGGGGCGGGGGCGTTCCAGCTCGCCGCCCAGCCGGGCGAGGCCGTGCGGCTGTTCAACCCGGCGAGGGGCGGGGCGCCCGGGTTCCAGGCGTCGCCCCAGGGGGCGCAGCAGACGCCGCCGCAGACCCTCCCCGACCGCCTGCGCCGCCTGCCGCTCTGCAAGGAGCTCGACGCCCTGCGCCGCGCCGTCGCCACGGGCGCGCAAGCGGACCTGGCCTCCCCGCCCTGGTTCGACGGCGCCGGGGCCCCCTTCACCCTGTTCCTGCGCCGCGTGGGGGAGGAGACCTTCCGCAAGGTCCCGCCCGAGGAGCTCTTGATCGCCAACCTCGCCGACCCGCCCCCGGGCCGCCCCTTGCCCGAGCGGATCCCGGACCGCCTGCCGCCGGGGACCGACCCCGCGCGGGCCGCCCGCCCCATCGCCGCCGCCATCGACCCCGAGACGGCGCGCATCGTCACCGCCGCCCCCACCGGCGGCGCGGCGGAGGTCGAGGAGATCCGCCTGTCCCACGCCTACGGCATCGGCCGTCCCATCGGCGCCGGGGCCCATGAACGCAACGCCCCGGACGTGCCCTTCGAGCTGACGGACAGCGCCGAGCGGCGCCATTTCATCCGCGTGGTCGACCCGCTCTCGCCCGCTGATCCCGGCGCCTCGGGGGCGCTGCGCCGCGTGCCGACGCTGCAGGAGGCGCTGGACGACTGGGGGGCGCATGGCGCGGGGATGTTCGGGGTGATCGTGCTGACCCGCTCGGACCGCGCCGCGCCGGGGGCGGAGGTGGTGATCCCGACCCATCCGGGCGCCGAGCTGCACCTCGTCGCCGCCGAGTGGCGCCCGCGCCGCGACGTGCCGGGGGTGGAGGGGAACCCCGGCCGGCGCGGCTACCTCGTGCGCCGGGCACGGCGTTTCACCCTCGACGCGCCGGTGCGGATCGAGGCCGCCGCCGCGCCGGGGGCGGAGCAGCGCCCCGGCGCGGCGGTGCTGGACGGGCTGGAGCTGACGCAGGGCCTTGCGCTGTCGCCCGAAGCCCTGTCGGGGCTGCGCCTGCGCCACTGCACCCTGCGCAACCCCGGCGGCCCGGCGCTGCTGGCGCTCGCGCCGCTGGGGGGCGTGGAGGTCGCGCTCGAGGATTGCCTGTGCGGACCGCTCTCGCTCGACGGCGGGGCGGGGGGCGCGCGGGATGCGGGGCTGCGCGTGCTGCGCTCGGTGATCTCGGCCGACGGGGCGGGGGGGCAGGCGATCGCGGCCGAAAGCTGGACCGCCGAGATCTGCGACGCCACGGTGCTGGGGGATGCGGCTCTGCGCATGCTCCGGGCCACGAACGTGATCTTCGACGGGGCCCTGGGCGTCGCGCGGCGGCAGGACGGCTGCCTGCGCTACAGCTACGCCGCGCCGGGGGGCGCGCATCCGCGCCGCTACCGCTGCCAGCCGGACCTGGCGCTGGCGGCGGCGGAGGCGGAGGCGGGCGCCCCCCTCGGGGCCCCCGCGCGCGCCGCGATCCTGCGCCGGATGCGCCCCGTGTTCCTCGACCGCGCCCTGTCCGAGCCGACCGCGGCCCTGCTGCACCCGCTGGCCGATCCCGGCCTGCGGACGGGGGGCGAGGGGGGGACCGAGATGGGGGCCTTCGCCGCCCATGGCGCGGCCGTCCGGCGCGCCAACCTGACCGCCCTGTTCGACGACTACCTGCCGTTCGGCGCCGAGGCGGCCATCCTTGACGATGGCCGCTCGACGCCCGCCGCGATGCGGAGGAACCGCCCATGACCATGCGCAACGACAGCTCGCGCGCGCTGATCCGCGCCGCCGATCCCCGCCGCCCCCGCCGGGTGGCCCCGCGGCAGGGGCAGCTGCTGCTCGACGCCGACATCGCCGAGGATGCGCGCCTAGCGCTCGGGCGGATCGAGACGGGGGCGGCGGACGCGCTGGGGCCCGCGGGGCGGCTGCTGGTCCCGGCGGGGGGGGACGGCTTCCGGGTCGCCCGCGACGGCGCGGGGCTGCGGATCGGGGCCGGGCATGGCTATGTCGACGGCGCGCTGGTGGAGAACCCGGCGGAGTGCGCGCTGGACGCCCAGCCGCACCCGGTGAAGGACGAGGCGCTCTCGCCCGCCCTCGTGGTGCTGCGCACGCAGGAGCGGCACGTGGACCCGGTGGAGGAGCCCGCCTATGCCGACAAGGCGCTGGGCGACGCCGAGGCCGCGGGCCGGGGCCTGCAGGACTGGCGGGTGTTCCTGCTGCCGCTCAAGCAGGCGGTGCGCTGCGAAAGCGCGCGCGACACCCGCGAATGGCGCGGCGTCGCCTCGGCCTCGACCGGCACGGTCGGGATCGCCGTCGCCTCGGCGCCCCCGGCCTCGGACCCGTGCTCCTTGCTGCCCTCGGGCGGCTACACGGGGCTGGAGAACCTGCATTACCGGGTCGAGGTGCATGACGGGGACCCGTTCCCGGGCCTGCCGGACGTCGACGGGCCGCGCTTCGGCGCGCTGGGGCTGCGCCTCAAGGTCTCGCGCCGCAACGCCAGCCTGATGACCGGGATCGTCGGGCGGCAGGGGGTGGAGCTGACGCTGTCCCCGCCCGCCCGCGACGCGCGCAACTGGTTCGCGCCGGGGATGTATGCGGAGGTGGTCTCGGACCATGACGACCTGGCGCCCCGTCCCGCGGGGGCGCCCGAGCGGCTGTTCCCGGTCGCCAGCGCCTCGGACGACCGGGTGGCGCTGGACGCGACCGAGGCGGAACTGGACGCGACCGGGCTGCGCACGGATGGCGGCTGGCGGCTGCGGCTGTGGGACCGGCTGCCGGACGGGGCGGGCTGGATCGAGGTCGGCAAGCTCGGGGCGGACGGGCTGTCGGCGCCGCTGCCGCTCGGCGACGGGCTGTCGGTGGTGGTCGGCGGGGCCGGGACGGCGAGCTTCCGGCGCGGCGATTGCTGGACCTTCGCGGCGCGGGCGGACGGCACGGTGGACTGGCCGACGGGGCCCGGCGGCGCCCCGGTGCAGGAGCGCCCGCACGGCCCGACCGTCCTTTACGCCCCGCTGGCGAGCCTCGGCAGCCCCGCGCCGGGCCCGGACCCCGAGGATTGCCGCATCCCCTTCGCCGCCCTCTCGGACATGGCGCTGCACTATCGCGGCGGCGACGGGCAGGGCGTGATCCCGCCCGCGGATGGCGGCGCCGCGACGCTGCCGGGCAAGCTGCGCCTTGCGGTCATGCGCGGCGAGACGCCGGTTCCGAACGCGCGGGTGTTCTGGACCCTGCCGGACGGCGCGCCCGCCTGCCGGATCGACGGCGCGCTGCTGCAGCCCGGGGGGTTCGTGCGCGCAGAGACCGGGGCGACGGGCGAGGGGCTGGGGATGGTCGAGGTGGAGTGGACCCTCTCGGCCGGGCAGCCGGAGGCGACGCACCAGGTGCTGGCGACGCTGGGCGCGCCCCGCCCCGGGGCGCGGTCGGTGCTGTTCACGGCGCGGTTCGACACCGCCCGGGGCACGGGATACGCGCCCGGGGCGTGCAAGGACCTCGAGGGCGTGTTCACCGTGCAGGACGCGCTTGATGCGCTCTGCGCCCGCGGCGGGGTCGCGGCGCGCCCGCTGCCGCGGGTGGTCGGGGTGAACTGGGACAACGACGCCTTCGTGTCGCGTCACCAGCTGGTCAAGGACGGACTGGTCTTCGATTTCTCGGACCCGATGGACCCGAACGCGCTGCAGGCGGGCGACTCGTGCCAGGTGACGCTGACGCTGTGGGATCTCGGGGCGGTGGGCGACGCCTGCCCGGTGGGGCGCCAGGCGCGGCTGCCCGGAACCCTGCACCCCGAGGGCGCGGCGCCGCTGCGCCGGGTGCGGTTCGAACCGGGCTGGGACGCAAGCTGCCTCGCCGCCGCGATCGACCGCTTCGCCGGCGATCCCGTCGCCGGGGTGCGGGCGCTGCGGGCCGAGGTGGCGCTGTCCTCGGCGGTGTGGCGGGCCGAGGCGCCGGGCCCGGACGGGCGGCCGCTGCGCCTCAACGGGTCGACCGAGCTCGAATTCGGCGGCGCGCCGATGCACCACGGGTTCGCGCGCGGCGATGACGGGCTGCTGGCGCCCGGCGACGCGCTGACCAGCCGCGATTTCCGCGGCTGGTTCTTCATCACCGACTGACCCGCCGGGAGAGCCTTGCGGCGCGAAAGGAGGCGGCCATGCCCATCGAGACCTTCGAGACCCTGGCCTTCGGCGACAGGGTGCGGTCCATGACCCTGCGCCCCGAGCGGCCGGAGATGTTCGCCTCGGCGCTCTCGGCCGTGTTCGGGGCGGATTTCCAGCGCGGCGGCGGGGACGTGGTCGGGAACGGCGCCATCGAGGTCGTGCCCGGCCCCGGCGGCCGCGCGCTGCAGTGCAAGGACGTCAACGCCGTCTTCACCGCGCCGCTTGCGGCGCCGCTGAAGCGGGTGTCCTTCGCGTATGTCTATGGCGGCGGCAACGTGAACCTCGCCGCCAACGGCGTCGCGCGGAACGAGAAGTCGGTGGGCGACCTGGACGGCGTGCAGCTGGGCGGGGCGCGGGTGAAGGTCGAGGGGCCGGACGGGCTGCGCACCGGCACGCTGACGCTCGAGGGGCTGATCCGCCCGCAATTCGTGTTCGGCCACCTGGTGGCGGGGGGGCAGAACCTGACCATCGGCGCCGTGGACTACGACTGGGGCTGAGGGACGGGGGACGGCGCCCGCCCGGCGGGGCCGCGCGGCGGGCGCGGGGAGCGGGGGCGCGGGACGGGGGCGGCCCCGCCCCGCGGTTCTCCCCCCGCGGTTCTCCCATTGCAGGCGGCGCGCGGGCGCCCCACGCTCGGGCCCGTCTGCACCCCCGTCCGCAATTCCCGCACGGAGCCGCCCCCATGAGAATCGCCTGCTGGTCCGGGCCCCGGAACCTTTCGACCGCGATGATGTACGCCTTCGCCGCCCGCGGCGACTGCGCCGTGACGGACGAGCCGTTTTACGCCGCCTATCTCGACCGCACCGGACTGGCCCACCCGATGGCGGAGGAGATCATGGCCGCGCAGGACCGCGACCCGGGCAAGGTCGCCGCCGCCATGGCCGGGCCGATCCCGGGGGGCAGGCCGCTCTGGTACCAGAAGCACATGTGCCAGCACATGCTGGAGGGGGTGGACCGGTCCTGGTTCGACGCCTGCACCCACGTGTTCCTGCTGCGCCACCCGGCGCGGGTGCTGGCGAGCTACGCCGCCAAGCGCGAGGCGCCGGGCGCGGAGGATATCGGTTTTCGCCTGCAGGCCGAGATCTTCGACGAGGTGCGCGCCCGCGGGCTGCCCCATGCCGTGATCGACAGCCACGTGATCCGCGAGGCGCCGGAGGCCGCGCTGCGCGCGCTCTGCGCCGCCATCGGCGTGGTCTTCACCCCGGCGATGCTGTCCTGGCCCGCGGGCGGGCGGCCCGAGGACGGGGTCTGGGCCCCGCACTGGTACGACGCGGTGCACCGGTCCACCGGCTTCGCGGGGGCCGAGGGGGCGCTGCCGGACCTGCCCGGATCGCTCCGCCCGCTCTGCGACGAGACGATGCCGCATTACTCGCGCCTGCGCGCCCACGCGCTGCGCCCGGAGGCGGCATGAGCCCCCTTGGCGGCGAGGCCGCCACCACCACCCATGACGCCGAGCATGACCCGCGCAATGACGACCTGCTGATCTGGGTGAACGGCGAGCTGGTCCACAAGGACGAGGCGGCGGTGTCGGTCTACGACTCCGGCTTCATGCTCGGCGACGGGATGTGGGAGGGGATGCGGCTTCAGGGCGGGAAGTGGGTGTTCTTCGACGACCACATGGACCGGCTCTTCGCCTCGCTGAAGGCGGTGTCGCTGGACCCGGGGCTGGACCGCGCGGGGGTGCGGGCGCTGCTGGATGCGACGGCTGAGGCGAACGGGATGGTGTCGGACGCCCATTGCCGCCTGATGATCACCCGCGGGCGCAAGGCCAAGCCGTTCCAGCACCCGTCCCTGTCCCGCTCGGGGCCCACCGTGGTGGCGATCGTCGAACACTCCCGGCCCTCCGAGGCGGTGCAGGCCAGGGGCGTGCGGCTGGCGACGGTGCCGCAGGTGCGCGGGCTGCCGCACAGCCAGGACCCGAAGTTCAACAGCCACTCCAAGCTCAACTGCGTCATCGCCTGCCTTCAGGCCGAGGCGGCGGGGGCGGACGAGGGGCTGATGCTCGACCCCCATGGCTTCGTGAACACCACAAACGCCTGCAACTTCTTCATCGTGCGCGGGGGCGAGGTTTGGACCTCGACCGGCGACTACTGCATGAACGGGGTGACGCGCCGCAAGGTGATCGACATCTGCCGGGAAAACGCCATCCCGGTGCGGGAGAAGAACTTCTCGCTCTACGAGGTCTACGGCGCGGACGAGGCGTTCCTGACCGGCAGCTTCGGGGGGCAGACGCCGGTGGCCTCGGTCGACGGGAAACCCATCGGCGACGGGCCGGGGGCGGGGCCGATGACCACGCGCATCCGCGGGCTCTACAAGGCGCTGGTGGCGGCGGACGTGGCGGCGCAGGGGGGCTGAAGGCGGGGGCTGAGGGGGGCTCAGACGCCCTCGTAATCGAACACGAGGGGCAGGGCGGGCAGCGGCTGGTGCGAGATCACCCGCGCCTCGCGCGCCGGGACCCCGATGCCGCGCAGCACGATCTCCGCCGCGTCGGTCCCCGCCTCGCGCCACGCCCGGCGGCCGTCGAGCACGATGGAGATCGCCCCGAAGGTGGCCCCGCCGGCGGTGGCGGTGGCCGAGGGGACCTGCTCGGGGCGCAGCGAGAACCGCCCCGAGGCGATGCCGCGCCGCAGCTCGGCCGCCGGCATCGCGCCCCAGAAGGTGCCGAGGCGCGGCTCCAGCATCGCGTAGCGGGCGATGAACCGGCCCCAGTGCGGCTCGTCATGCACCCGTCGCACCCCGAGGCGGATCGCGGCCGAGATTTTCTCGGCCGGGTCCTCCATCCCCGCGCAGACGCCGTTGACGGAATCGAGGAATTCATCCGCCAGCAGGGCGCAGAGGGCGGGGAACAGGTCCGCCGGGTCGTCGAGATTGTTGTAGACGGTGCCGCGGGACACGCCCGCCTCGCGCGCCAGCTCGCTGATCGCCACGCTGGAGCCGCCGTGATCGGCGAAGATCCGCAGGGCGGCCTTGTGGATGCGCAGGGCGCTCGGTTGCATTTCGCCCCCGCGAAACCTTTGCTGCACTGCGTAAAACAGCGCTTTAGAAAAACTGTTGACGCAAATTGAACACCCCTGTTTAAATCGAGTCAATAACGTTCACCGCCGACAGGTAGGAAGGCGGAATGACCGACTGCAAGGGAGGCGCCCTCGGGCGCGCCGCCCGATGACGGAGCTTGTGCAGCTCCTGATCGGGGGCGTGGCCAACGGCTGCATCTACGGGCTCGTGGCCCTCGGCTTCGTGCTCATCTACAAGTCCAGCGAGGGCGTGAATTTCGCGCAGGGCGACATGATGATGCTCGGGGCCTTCATGGCGCTGGGCTTCGGCAATGCCGACCACCTGGGGCTGTCGTTCTGGCTGGCCGTGCCCATCGCGGTGTCGATGATGTTCGGCGTGGGCTGGGCGACGGAGCGGTTCGTGGTGCGGCGCCTGTTCGGCCAGCCGCAATTCGCGCTGGTGATCCTGACCATCGCCTTCGGGTTCCTGCTGCGCTTCGTGGCCGGGTCGATCTGGGGCTACACGCCGCTGGTGCTGGAGACGCCGTTCTCCGGGAGCGCGGTGCACATGGGCACGCTGACCGTGTCCGTCGCCGACATCGTCACCATCGTCACCACCGTGGGACTGACCGTGGGCCTGTGGGCGTTCTTCGCCTTCACCCGGGTCGGCATGGCCGCGCAGGCGGCGTCGCAGAACCAGATGGCGGCCTGCATCGTGGGCGTACCGGTGATGCGGGTGAACGCGCTGATCTGGGGCCTGTCGGGGGCGGTGGCGACGGTGGCGGGGGTGCTGTTCGCGACCCGCGGCGCGATCGACCCGAATATCGGCCTTCTGGGCATCAAGGCCTTCGCGGCGGCGGTGATCGGCGGGCTCGGGTCGCTTCCCGGCGCGCTGCTGGGCGGGCTGCTGATCGGGGTGGCCGAGCCGCTGGCGGGCCGCTACGCGCCCTCGGAGATCGCGAAGATGACGCCGTACATCCTGATGCTGGCGGTCCTGGTGGCGCGGCCCGGCGGGCTGTTCAGCCAGATGATGGCGAAGAAGGTCTGATGCGATGCGGGTGATCCTCAAGACCTCTTACGACCGCGACATCGACCTGCATGAAAGCTGGCGGGACCGGGCCTGGATGGGCGCGCTGCTGCTGGCGATGGCGCTGCTGCCCTTCGCGGTGGGCGATTACTACCTGGCCGAGGCGGCGAACACGCTGATCTGGGCGCTGGCGGGCATGGGCCTGATGGTGGCGGTGGGGCACACGGGGCTGGTGAGCCTCGGGCATGCCGCCTTCCTGGCGGTCGGGGCCTATACCGACGCGGCGCTGATGACCGCGGGGGTTCCCTTCATCATCGCCTTCCCCGTCGCGGGGATCGTGGCGGGGGTGTTCGGCGCGCTGGTGGCGATCCCGGCGGCGAAGCTGTCGGGCATCTACCTGGCCATCGCCACCCTCGCCGTCTTCGCGCTGGTCGAGGAGATGGTGATCGCGCTCGAGCCGATCACCGGCGGCGTGGGCGGGATCATGGCCCCGTCGGTGGAGATCCTCGGGATTTCCTTCGACCGCTACGCGCATCTCGACAATTTCTACTGGCTCTGCCTCGCCGTCGTCGCGCTGGTGACCTGGGGCTATGCCAACCTGATGCGGGCGCCGACGGGCCGGTCCTTCCTCGCGGTGCGCGATTCCGAGGTCTCGGCCCGGGCGCTGGGCGTCGACGTGCCGAAGACCCGCGCGCTGGCCTTCGGGCTGTCGGCGGGGGTGACGGGGCTGGCGGGGGCGCTGATGGGGCATTTCATCGGCTTCTTCAACTACGAGCTCTTCTCGATCTTCATCTCGATCAACCTGCTGCTGGTGGTCACCATCGGCGGGCTGGGGTCGATCCAGGGGGCCTATCTCGGCGCGATCCTGATCACCGGGATGCCGCAGGTGATCGCGATCCTGCGCGACAACGTGAAGGCGGGCTTCGGGGTGGATCTCAGCTCCATCCCCGGCCTCGACACCGCGCTGTTCGCGGCGATCCTGATGGGCTTCATCATCTACGAGCCCGCGGGGCTCTACGGCAGCTGGCGCAAGCTGCGGGCCTGGGCCGAGCTGTTCCCGCTGGCGCGCCGCGACATGTTCCGTCGCCAGAAGACCTACCTGAAGACGGAGCGGATGAAATGAGCCTGCTGGAAGTCGAGGACCTCGCCGTCCATTTCGGCGGCGTGAAGGCGGTGGACGGGGTGTCCTTCGCGGTCGAGGAGGGCGAGGTCTTCGCCATCATCGGCCCGAACGGCGCCGGCAAGTCGACCATCTTCAACCTGATCAGCCGCATCTATGAGCCCACCCGCGGGAAGATCCGGTTCGAGGGGCGGGACATCACCGCCCTGAAGGCGCACCAGATCGCGCCGCTCGGGATCGCGCGCACGTTCCAGAACATCGAGCTGTTCGACCATTCGACCGTGCTCGACAACCTGCTGATGGGGCGGCACGCGCACAAGGGGACCAACTTCGTCTCCGACATCCTGCACCTGCCCTCGGTGCGCCGGGCGGAACGGGCGCACCGGCTCGAGGTCGAGAAGGTGATCGAGTTCCTGGAGCTCGAGGCCTATCGGCGCTCGATGATCGCGGGGCTGCCTTACGGCGTCCGGAAGGTGGTGGAGATCGGCCGCGCCATGGCGCTGGGCCCGAAGCTGATCCTGCTGGACGAGCCCGCCTCGGGCCTGTCGGTCGAGGAGACGCGGGACGTGTCCTTCTGGATCGAGGACATGCGCCGGGTGATGGGCCTGACCGTGGTGATGGTGGAGCATGACATGTCGCTGGTCAGCCGCACCTGCGACCGGGTGCTGGCGGTGGCCAACGGCAAGCCGCTGGCCCTCGGCACGCCCGCCGAGGTGCAGGCGGACCCGCAGGTCCAGGCCGCGTACCTGGGCGCCAGCGTGGGGGCCGCGTGATGACCGTTCTTTCCGTGAGCAACCTCGAGGTCTCCTACGGCGCGGTCACCGCGCTGCGCGGGGTCTCGATCGACGTGGCCGAGGGCGAGATCGTCGCCATCCTGGGGGCCAACGGCGCGGGCAAGTCCACGCTGATGAAGGCCATCGCCGGGCTGATGACCCCGACCAAGGGCGACATCACCTTCCAGGGGACGCGCATCGACGGCGCCGACACCGACAGGCTGGTGCGCAAGGGGCTGTCGCTGGTCCCCGAGGGGCGCGAGGTGTTCCCCTACCTGTCGGTGGAGGAGAACCTCAGGCTCGGGGCCTACACCCGGCCCGGGGACGTCTCGGGCGATATCGAGATGTGCTATGACTACTTCCCGATCCTGAAGGAGCGGCGCAAGCAGCAAGCGGGCCTTCTGTCGGGCGGGCAGCAGCAGATGCTGGCCATCGGCCGCGGGCTGATGGCGCAGCCCACGCTGATGATGCTGGACGAGCCGTCGCTCGGCCTCTCGCCCCTGCTGACGCAGGAGATCTTCGGCATCGTCGCGCGGCTGAACGCCGAGCGGAAGGTGACCATGCTGCTGGTCGAGCAGAACGCCCACGTGGCGCTGGAGACGGCGCATTCGGGCTACGTGCTCGAGACCGGGCGCATCGTGATGGCCGGGCCGACCGAGCGGCTCAAGGCGTCCGAGGACATCCAGGAATTCTACCTTGGCCGGTCCGACGACGCGGCCCGCGGCGAGAAACGTTGGAAGAGGCGCAAGACATGGAGATGATGACGGGCGTTCCGGCCGCCGCCGCGTCGGGCGAGACGGTGGAGTTCGACGGGCACGAGACCATCGTCGCCCTCTGGGCCGCGCGCTGCAAGGAGCTGGGCGCCGCCACCTGCCACCGCGAGAAGAAGCTGGGCATCTGGCAGGCCTGGTCCTGGACCGACTGGTACGAGGAATCCCGGGCCGTGGGCCTCGCGCTCATGGACCTTGGCGTGCGGAAGGGCGAGCCGGTGCTGATCCTGGCCGAGGACCGGCGCGAATGGCTGTGCTGCGACCTCGCCGCCGCCGCCATCGGCGCGATCCCGACCGGGGTCTACACCACCGACAGCCCGAACCAGCTGGCGTACCTCGCGCAGGACAGCGGCGCCCGGGTGCTGTTCGTCGAGAACGAGGAGCAGCTCGACAAGTGGCTGACCGCCCGCGGCGACATGCCGGGGATCGAGCGCGTGGTGATCTACGAGCGCGAGGGGCTGGTCGATTTCTCGGACCCGCAGGTGGAGTTCTATGACGAGCTCGTCGCCCGCGGGCAGGGGGCCGAACACCCGGACCGGTTCGAAAAGGCGCTGTACGAGGTGAAGCCGAACGATCCGCGGATGCTGATCTACACCTCGGGGACCACCGGGCCGCCCAAGGGGGCGATCTGCACCCATCGCAACATGATCTTCCAGCTCTCGGCCGGGCGCCGGATGCTCGACTTCAAGGCGGGGGACGAGCTGCTGTGCTTCCTGCCGCTGTGCCACGTGCTGGAGCGGCTGGTCTCGGTCGAGGCGGCGCTGGCCAACGCCTGCGTGGTCAACTTCGCCGAGAGCCCGGAGACGGTGTTCGAGAACCTGCGCGAGGTGTCGCCCGACACCTTCGCCGGGGTGCCGCGGATCTGGGAGAAGATCCACTCCCGGGTGATGATCATGCGCTCGGAGGCCGGGCGGATCGGCGGGGCGGCCTTCGACTGGGCGATCCGCGTCGGCACGGCGCGGGCGAAGGCGCGGGCCGAGGGCAAGCCGGTCCCGGCGGGGCTGAAGATCCAGTTCGCCATCGCCGACTGGCTGGTGCTGGGCAACCTGCGCCGGATGCTCGGCCTCGACAACGCGCGGCGGGTGACCTCCGGCGCGGCGCCGATCTCGCCCGAGCTGATCGACTGGTTCGACGGCATCGGGGTCCCGCTGATCGAGGGCTACGGGATGACCGAGACCACCGGCGTCGCCACGATCAACACGGTCGAGGACAACGCGGTGGGCACCGTGGGCAAGCCCCTGCCGGGGGTGGACCTGCGCCTGTCGCCCGAGGGCGAGCTGGAGGTCCGCGGCGCGGGCGTGTTCGGCGGCTACTGGAACAAGCCCGAGAAGACGGCCGAGACCTTCACCGAGGACGGCTGGCTGCGCACCGGGGACCTGGGGCGCATCGACAACCAGGGCCGCCTGACCATCACCGGGCGGGCCAAGGACATCATCATCACCGCGGGGGGCAAGAACATCACCCCGGCGGAGATCGAGAGCCGCCTGAAGTTCAGCCCCTACATCGCCGACGCGGTGGTGATCGGCGACCGGCGCAAGTACCTCACCTGCCTCGTGATGATCGACCAGGAGAATGTGGAGAAGTTCGCGCAGGACCGGCAGGTCCCGTTCTCGGACTTCGCCTCGCTCACCCGCGCGGCGGAGGTGCGGGCGCTGATCGGCGAGGTGGTGGCCGAGACCAACAGGCAATTCGCGCAGGTCGAGCAGCTGAAGGATTTCCGCCTGATCGACATCCTGCTGACGGCGGAGGACGAGGAGCTGACGCCGACGATGAAGCTGAAGCGGAATTTCGTGAACGAGCGCCACAAGGGGCTCATCGACGAGATGTACTGACGACCTGTACCGACCGGCGGGAGACGGTCGGACACAACTGGGAGGATACCATGAAGAAACTCTTCACCCTCGCCGCCGCCGCGGCCATCGCCGCGGCCGCCGCCGCGACGACCGCCGCCGCGGACGCGCCGGGCGTCAGCGATGATGAGATCATCATCGGCGCCGCGCATGACCTGTCGGGCATCTTCGCGCCCTTCTCGGTCCCGGCGGTCACCGCGGCGAACCTCTATTTCGAGAAGATCAACGCCGCGGGCGGCGTGAACGGGCGCAAGATCACCTACATCACCGAGGACCACGGCTACCAGGTTCCCAAGGCGATGCAGGCGGCGAACAAGCTGATCAACCGCGACCGCGTCTTCGCCATGCTGCTGAACCTCGGGACGCCCCATAACCTGGCGATGTTCCAGATGATGGGCCCGCAGGGGATCCCGAACGTCTACCCGCTCTCGGCCGCGCGGCAGATGGTGGACCCGCCCGCGCCGTGGAAGTTCGCCAGCGCGGCGAGCTATTACGAGGGCGTGAAGACCTCGGTGAAGTACATGGCCGAGAAGCAGGGCGCCAAGAAGTTCTGCCTGATGTTCCTGCCCACCGATTTCGGCAAGGAGATCGAGGCGGGCGTGCTCGACGGCGTCAAGGAAGCCGGGCTCGAGATGGGGGTGGAGCTGTCGCACAAGCCCGACGAGAGCGACTTCACCGGCGCCCTCGGCCGCATCAAGGAAAGCGGCTGCGACACGGTCGGCATGGCGCTGGGCATCGGCCAGATGATCAACGCCATCGCCACCGCCCGCAAGCTGGGCATGGAGGACACCCGGTTCCTGCTGTCCTCGGCCGGTTTCCACACCGTCGTCGCCAAGGGCCTCGCCGCCCAGGGCGTGACCTCGGGCGTCTTCGCCGGCTCCGGCTGGCAGGATCTCGAGGCCCGCGCGGGCGACCCGGCGGTGGCCGAGTGGATCGCCGAGTACAAGGAGGCGACGGGTGAGAACCTGCCGGGCACGGGCGCGATCCTGGGCCGCTCGGGCGCCGAGCAGTTCGTGCGCGCGCTGGAGGCGGCGGAGGAGCCGCTGACCCGCGAGAGCTTCCTGAAGGCGATGGAATCGCTCAGCTACCACGACGACATCTCGGCGGTGGACGTGAGCTACTCGGCCGACAACCATGTCGGCGCGAACACCATCTTCATCTCCGAGATCGACAACGGCTCGTGGAAGACGATCGAAACGATCAAGTGACCTCGGGTCGCTGACGATCCCCGGGGGGGCGGGCGCGCCCGCCCCCCGGACCTGCCGGCCCGTCGCGCCCGCCGCCGCCGCCGCCGCCCGCCGGCCGGACCCCAAGCCCTGTCCCGATGATACCGACCCCCGGCCGCGCCCCCCACCGCGCGGGCCGCCGAAAGGATGCGCCATGCTCAAACGCACCATCTATGACGAAGAGCACGAGATGTTCCGCCGCACGGTCCGCGGCTGGGCCGAGGCCGAGGTCTTCCCCCACCGCGAGGCCTGGCGCGAGGCCGGGAGCGTGAGCCGCGAGGTCTGGCGCAGCGCGGGGGAGAACGGCTTCCTGTGCATGTATGCGGACGAGAAATACGGCGGCCTGGGCCTCACCGATTTTCGCTACGACATGATCCTGAACGAGGAGCTCTCGAGCCGCGAATCCGGCCTGTTCCTCGGGCTGCACAACCGCATCGTCGGCCCCTACCTGCAGAACTTCGCCAGCGACGCGCAGCGCGCCCGCTTCATGCCCGGCGCGGTGTCGGGCGAGCTTATCCTCGCCATCGCGATGACCGAGCCGGACACCGGCTCGGACCTGGCCGGGATGCGCACCCGCGCGGTGGAGATGGAGGATCACTGGGTCCTGAACGGGGCCAAGACCTATATCTCCAACGGCCATCTCGCCGACCTGGTGCTGGTCGCCGCCCGCACCAACCCGGACAAGCCGCACGAGATCGGCCTGTTCTGGGTCGAGGCGGGGATGGAGGGGTTCAGCCGCGGGCGGAACCTCAAGAAGGTCGGGCTCGAGAGCCAGGACACGGCCGAGCTGTTCTTCGAGGACGTGAAGGTGCCCAAGGCCAACGTGCTGGGCGACCCGCGCATGGGCTTCAAGATCATGATGACCAACCTGGCCGAGGAACGCCTGATGGGCGCCGTCGGCTTCTGCGCCCGGGCCGAGCACGCCTTCGACGCCACCATGGAATACATCATGGAGCGCCGCGCCTTCGGCCGCCCCGTGGGCACGTTCCAGAACTCGCGCTTCAAGATGGCCTCGATCCGCACGGAACTGGACGCGGCCTGGGCGCTGACCGACCACTGCGTGCGCGAGCACATGGAGGGGACCCTGACCCCCGAGATGGCCGCCGAGGCCAAGCTCTTCACCTCCGAGGTCGAGGGGCGCGCGGTGGACGAGTGCCTGCAGCTTCATGGCGGGGCGGGCTACATGGACGAGTACGAGATCTCCCGCCTCTATCGCGACGCGCGGATCAGCCGGATCTATGCCGGGACCTCCGAGATCATGCGCGAGATCATCGGCCGGGGGCTCGGCCTCGACGAGCGGAAGAAGAACTGATGGCGGGCGCGGGCCTGTCGCTGACGCTGCCGCTGCTGAAGGCGGCCGAGGAGCGCCCGGGCGGCGTCTTCACCGTGTTCGGCGGCCGGCGGCGCAGCAACGCGGAAGCGGCGGACCGGGTCGCGCGCCTCGCCGCCGCGCTCGCCGCCCGCGGGGTGGGGCGCGGGGACCGGGTGGCGATGCTGGCCCATAACTCGGACCGCTTCGTGGAATACGTCTTCGCGACCCTCTGGGCCGGGGCGGCGATCAACCCGGTCAACGCGCGCTGGTCGGCGGCGGAGATGGCCTTTTCCCTGGAAGACAGCGGCACGCGGGTGCTGGTCGTCGACGACGCCTTCGCGCCGATGGTCCCCGAATTGCGCGCCCTCGCCCCCTGCATCGCCCACGTGATCCATGCCGGGGACGGCCCCCCGCCCGGGGGCGCCGAGGGGTTCGAGGCGCTGATCGCCGCGCATGACCCGGCGCCGGATGCGGGGGCCTGCGGCGACGACATGGCCGCGCTGCTCTATACCGGGGGGACGACGGGGCGGCCCAAGGGGGTGATGCTGTCCCATGCCGGGATCGCCGCCTGCACCCTGTCGCTGACCGCCGCCGCGCCCAATGGCGGCGACGCGCCGGGGCTGCATGTCGCGCCCTTCTTCCACATCGGCGGCGTCGGCGTGATCTTCCAGTTCGCCTTCCGCCGCGCGCCGCAGGTGATCCTGCCCGCCTTCGACGCGGCCGAGGCGCTGCGGCTGATCGAGGCGGAGCGGGTCGGGGACGTCTTCGTGGTGCCGACCATGCTGCGCCGGCTGCTCGACCACCCGGACGCGGCGACGCGCGACCTGGCCTCGCTGATCTCGATCCGCTACGGGGCCGCGCCGATCGACACCGCGCTGCTGGCCCGCGCCATGGCCGCGATCCCGACCGCCGGGTTCATGCAGGTCTACGGGCAGACCGAGTTCTCGCCCGTCGTCACCTGCCTCGCCCCCGCCGACCACCTCGGGGACGGGGCCAGGGCGCGCCTGACCTCGGCCGGGCGGCCCTTGCCCACCGCCCGGGTGCGGATCGTGGACGCAGACCGCCGCCCGCTGCCCGTGGGCGCGGTCGGAGAGATCGCCGTGCAGGGCGCGCAGGTCATGCTCGGCTACTGGAACCGCCCCGAGGAGACGGCGAAGGCCCTCTCGGGCGGGTGGCTTTACACCGGCGACGCGGGGTTCATGGATGCGGCCGGCTTCCTCCACGTGGTCGACCGGGTGAAGGACATGATCGTGACGGGGGGCGAGAACGTCTACTCGGCCGAGGTGGAGAACGCCCTCTCGACCCTGCCGGGCGTCGCCGCCTGCGCGGTGATCGCGCTGCCCGATCCCGACTGGGGCGAGCGGGTCCACGCCGTGATCGTCCCCGCCCCGGGCCATGCGCCCGACCTGGAGGCCGTGCGCGCCCATTGCCGCCCGCTGATCGCCGGCTACAAGGCGCCCCGCTCGGTGTCGCTGGCCGAGGCGCTGCCCCTTTCCCCCGCGGGCAAGGTGCTCAAGCACCGGCTGCGGGCCGAGTTGACGGAGGAGACGTGATGCCTTTCCCGCGCATGCACCTGGAGCCCGAGCACGAGCTGTTCCGCACCTCGGTCCGCCGCTATCTCCAGGCCGAGATGGCCGACAAGGTCGACCGCTGGCGCGACCAGGGCCACGTGGACCGCGCGGATTTCGCCGCCTTCGGCGCGCAGGGCTGGCTCTGCCTCTGGGCCGAAGAGGAATATGGCGGCCCCGGCATCCGCGACATCCGCTACGATCAGGTCCTGCAGGAAGAGACGATCCGCTGGACCGATATCGGCTTTTTCCACAACGCCCACTCGATGCTGGTGGGGCCGTACCTGGACCGTTTCGCGACGCCGGAGCAGAAGGCGCGCTTCCTGCCCGGCGCGGTGTCGGGCGAGACGGTCATGGCCATCGCGATGACCGAGCCGGACACCGGCTCCGACCTCGCCGCCATCCGCACGCGGGCCGAGGACATGGGCGATCACTGGCTGCTGAACGGGGCCAAGACCTATATCTCCAACGGGATCATCGGCGACCTCTTCGTGGTCGCGGCGAAGACCGGGGCGGGGCGCGGCCAGATCGGGCTTTTCGTGGTGACGGCGGACATGGCGGGGTTCAGCCGCGGGCGGCACCTGAAAAAGCTCGGCCTGCCTGCGCAGGACACCGCCGAGATCCGCTTCGACAACGTGAAGGTCCCGAAGGAGAACCTGCTGGGCGATCCCGGCGCGGGCTTCGCCTACATGACCGAGTGCCTGGCGGTGGAGCGGACGATGAGCGCGATCAGCTCGCTCGCCCATGCGCAGGCGGCCTTCGACGTGACGCTGGACTGGGTGAAGGAGCGGCGCGCCTTCGGCCGCCCGATCGGCGCGTTCCAGAACACCCGCTTCGTGATGGCCGAGCTGCGCGCGAAGCTCGACATGGCGCAGGCCTGGCTGGACCAGTGCGTGGTGCTGGCCAATGACGACCGGCTGACGGCCGAGGACGCGGCGGCGCTGAAGCTGGTCTGCTCGGAGCTTCAGGGCGAGGTCGCCGACCAGGGCCTGCAGCTGCATGGCGGGGCGGGCTACATGGACGAGATGCCCATCGCCCGCATGTTCCGCGACGCCCGGATCGCGCGGATCTATGCCGGGACCTCGGAGATCATGAAGGAGATCATCGGCCGCGCCCTCGGGCTGGGCGAGAAGGACCTGCGCTGAAGGGGGGCGGGCGGGGCCGGAGGCGGAGGCCCGGGGCGCCCGCCCCCCTCAGCCGAAGCGGGCGCGGGTGGCGTTGGCGAAGGCGACGAGCGAGAGCATCACCGGCACCTCGACCAGCACGCCGACCACGGTGGCCAGCGCCGCGCCCGATTGCAGCCCGAACAGCGAGATGGCGACGGCCACGGCCAGCTCGAAGAAGTTCGAGGTGCCGATCAGCGCGCAGGGCGCGGCCACCCGGTGCGGGACCTTCAGCGCCCAGGCCGCGGCATAGGCCAGCGCGAAGATGCCATAGCTCTGCACCAGGATCGGGACCGCGATCAGGCCGATCACCCCCGGCCGCTCCAGGATCACCTCGCCCTGCAGGGCGAAGAGGATGGCGACGGTGGCGATCAGCCCGCCGACCGAGGCGGGCTTGATCCGGGCGCGGAACGCGTCGATCCGGGCCGGGTCGCGCAGGCGGCGGCGGGTCCAGACCCCGGCGGCCAGCGGCGCGGCGACGAAGAGCAGGACCGAGAGCAGCAGCGTCTCCCACGGCACGGCGATGTCGGTGACGCCGAGCAGGAAGGCGACGATCGGCGCGAAGGCGAACACCATCACCACGTCGTTCACCGAGACCTGCAGCAGGGTGTAGGCCTCGTCGCCCCGGGTCAGCTGCGACCACACGAAGACCATCGCGGTGCAGGGCGCGGCGCCCAGAAGGATCAGCCCGGCGATGTATTGCTGCGCGTCCCCGGGGGCGATGAAATCGGCGAACAGGCCTTCGAAGAACAGCACGGCGAGGGCGGCCATGGTGAAGGGCTTGATCAGCCAGTTGACGACCAGCGTCACCGCCAGTCCCCTGGGGGCCTTCAGCGCGCCGGTCAGGGCCGCGGGCTCCACCCCCACCATCATCGGGTAGACCATGGCCCAGATCAGCGCGGCCACCACCAGGTTGACGCGGGCGATCTCGGCGGCGGCGACCAGCTCGACCAGTCCCGGCGCGGCGGCGCCGATGGCGATCCCGAGGGCCATGGCCAGCGCGACCCAGATCGACAGGTATTTCTCGAACACGCCCATGGCGGCTCTCCTTGTTCAGCGGCGCGGCGCGTTCCCCCCCCGGGGGCGTCAGGCCGGAAGGGATGCGCCGCGCGCGATGCGGTCGACGGCGGCCTGGGCGGCGATGCGGTCCAGCGCCCCGAGGGGCAGGGCGGCGAAGGCGCGGATGCGCTCGGCCAGCGCGGCATAGGCGCGCTCGAAGGCGTCGGCGCGCGCGGCCGCGTCCGCCGCGGCCAGGGCCGGGTCGGGAACGCCCCAGTGCCCGGCGATGGGGCGCCCGTCCCAGGCCGGGCAATCGGCGTTGGCGGCGCGGTCGCAGATGGTGAAGACGAAGTCGAGCGCCGGGGCGCCGGGGCCGCGGAAGGCGGCGAGCGGGCGCGGGCGCAGCCCGGCGGGGTCATGCCCGCGCGCCCGCAGGGTCGAGAGCGCCGCGGGGTGGGGCGCGGCGGCGGGGCGCAGGCCGGCGGCGTGGGCCTCGAACCGGTCGCCGGCGGCGTCGCGCAGCAGCGCCTGCGCGATCAGCGCCCGGTCCGCGGCGCCCGAGCCGATGAACAGCACCGAGAGCCTGCGCCCCTGCGCCGCCGCGGCGGCCGGGCCGGGCGGGCAGGCGTCGGGGGCCGCGTCCGTGGCGGGGACCTTGGCCGCCTCCGTCCCCGCGCCCGGGGCGAAGGCGGGCGCGCAGAGCTCGGGCCGCCCGCGGCAGCAATCGCCCAGCAGGTGGTCGAAGGTCGCCTGCACCGCCGCCATCGCCACCGCGTAGCGCAGCGACGCGCCCTGCCGTTCCCGCTCCAGCAGCCCCGCCTGCACGAGGGTCGAGAGATAGGCCGACAGCGTGCTGCCCGGCAGGCCGAGCGCGGCGGCGATCTCGCCCGCGGGCACGCGGTCGGGATAACGGCGCATCAGCAGCCGGAAGATGTCGAGCCGCTGCGGGTGGCCGAGGGCGGCGAGGCGGTCGGGGATGCCGGATTCCATATTTCCAGAATATACGAAGAAGCGCGGTCAGCCATGGGAAATGCCGTCATCTTCCCGTCATTCTTCGCCCCCCCTCCGCGAAAGAAGGGGGAGCGCCCGCGCGCCCCCCCTTCCTCTCGGTCCTGCCGGGCCCGCCGCGGCGGGCGCCCGGCCTCACTCGGCGGCGGTCTGCGCCGGGGTCCAGGCGAATTTCTGCATCACCGGATCCACCGGCGTCTGCGCGAAGTGGTTGGTGTAGTTCGACATCACCTTCTGCGCGAGGCCGAGGATCACCTCGAGCACGTTGCGGGTGGTGAAGCCCGCCGCCAGGAACGCCTCGGTATCCGCCCCGGACACGAAGCCGTCCTGGCGCATGACCTTCAGCGTGAAGTCCCGCAGCGCCTCGAGCTTCGCGGTCGGCAGCGGGGTTTCGTTGCGCAGCGCCTCGGTCACCGCGTCATCCACCTTCATCGCCTTCGCGATCCCGGTATGGGCCGGGACGCAGTAATGGCAGCGGTTCTCGACATTGATGGTCTGCCAGACGACCGTCTTCTCCTCGTCCGTGAACGAGGTCGCGAGGAACAGCGCGTGCAGCGCCTGGTAGCCCTCGTAGGCCTCGGGGGATTCGGCCAGCACCGCGTGCAGGCCCGGCAGCCGCCCGAACGCGGCCTTCGACTTCGCGATCAGCGGCTTGGAGCCCTCGGGGGCGGTGTCTTCGGTATGGGCGGTGAACTGGACCATCGGGGGCCTCCTTCGGTTTCGGATCGGCGGAGGGGTCCGCCGCGCCCCCCGAGAGCTAGGCGCGTTTGAGCGATTGCTCAATGCTGGACTTGAGTGATCGCTCAAACGTGTTCGGCGCCGCGGGACAAACCCGGGCGCGGGGGATAGATTGCGACGGATGACGAGAGCGAAACCCTATGACCGCGAGGCGGCGCTGGACGCCGCGCTGGCGCTGTTCTGGCGCAAGGGCTGGCACGCGACCTCGCTCAAGGACCTGGAGGCGGCGCTGGCGATGAAGCCGGGCAGCATCTACGCGGCGTTCAAGAGCAAGGAGGCGCTGTTCCTGGCCGCGCTGGACCGGTATCGCGACCGCAGCCGGGCGCGGCTGGCGGCGCGGATGGCGGGGGCGGACACGGTGCTGGGGGGGCTCGCGGACCACCTGCGCGGCTTCGGCGCGGCCGGTGGGGAGGGGGCCGCGGAGCCGCCGATGTGCATGATCGTCAAGACGATGCTGGAGACGCAAGCCGGCGACGGCGCGGTGGCCGAGCGGGCGCGGGACTATTACGACGCCATGCGCGCCGCCTTCGCCGAACGGTTCCGCGAGGCGCAGGCGGCGGGGGAATTGCCGGGGGATGCGGACCCGGAGCTGCTGGCCCGCCGCTACCAGGGCGAGATCACGGCGCTCAGGCTCGAGGCCCATCGCGGGGCGGCGCCCGACGCGCGCGCCGCGATGGCCGAGGCGATGGCGGCCGAGGTCGAGGGCCTGGGCCGGGCGCCCGCGTAAGCGCGGGGGGCGGGGCCGGGAGGACGGGGGCGCGTCAGGCCGGGCGGCCCGGCGCCTCGCCGCCGCAATAGAGCGCCTGCAGGGCTTCGAGCACCGCCGCCGCCTCGGGCGAGGCGAGGCCGTAATGCACCCGCGGCCCGTCGCGTCGGGCGGTGACCAGCCCGTCGGCCCGCAGCCGCGCCAGGTGCTGGGACAGCGCCGACTGGCTGAGCGCCAGGCGGGCGGTCAGCGCCGACACGGTCTTCTCGCCCCCCGCCAGGTGGCAGAGGATCATCAGCCGCCCGTCATGCCCCATCAGCCGCATCAGCCGCGCCGCCCGGCCCGCCGCCGCCTCCATCGCGCCGGGAGAGATGTCGGCGGAGACGGGGGCGGGGGTCGTGTCGGGAGCGGGGGTCGTGTCGGGGGCGGGGGGCGTGTCGGGGGCGGGGGTCGTGTCGGGCGCGGCGTCGGCGTCCGGCCTGTCAGTCAAACGCCGGCCCCGGGCGCACCTGCAGTTTCTTGAGGATGATCGCCAGCGGGCAGAACCCGGTGAAGGCGGACTGCAGCAGGTTCAGCCCGACGAAGGCCGACAGCGCGTAGCCCCAGGGGGTCGCCAGCGTGCCCAGCGCAAGGCCCGCCAGCACCACGACGCCCGCGAAGGCCAGCACGATCCGGTCGATGTTCATGGGAGAATCTCCTGTTCCATGAGCGATTGCTAATTTAGCATATGCTCATATATAAGAAATGCCATACGTAAATGGGAGTCCGCCATGTCACGTTTTCTCGAGGGCCCCGCCCGCGCCGCAGCGCTGGCGCTCGGGCTGGCCATCGCCGCCCCCGACGCCGCCCCCGCCGCGGCCGAGACGGTGCGCCTGACCGAGGTCGCCGACTGGCGCCCCGTCTTCGGCCAGGTGGAGAGCGTGAAGCGCGCCGCCGCCCGCACCCGCATCGCCGGAACGCTGACCATGCTCACGGTCTCCGAGGGCGACGCGGTGGCGACCGGCCAGCGGATCGCGCTGGTCGAGGACCCGAAGATCGCGCTGGAGCTCGCCGCCCTCGACGCCGCGGTGCGCGCGCTCGAGGCGCAGCTGGCGCAGGCGCGGATCGACCTGGACCGCGCCGAGCAGCTGCGCGAGCGGGGGGCGGTCCCGACCGCAGCCCTCGACCAGGCGCGCACGCAGCTGGAGTTCGTCACGCAAACCATCGCCGCGCGGAAGGCCGAGCGCGCCGCCCTCGCCGCCCGCGCGGACGAGGGCGCGGTGCTGGCCCCCGAGGCGGGGCGGGTGATCGCGGCGCCCATGGTGCAGGGCATGGCGGTGCAGCCCGGCGAGGTCGTGGCCGAGATCGCGGCCGAGGATTTCGTGCTGCGCGCCCGCCTGCCCGAACGCCATGCCGCGTTCCTCGCCGTCGGGGACGGGGTGCGGATCACCGCCCGCGGGATGCTGACCGGGGGCGAGAGCCGCGAGGGCCGCATCGCCAAGGTCTATCCCGCGCTCGAGGCCGGGCGCGTGGTGGTGGACATCGCGGCCGAGGGGCTGGGGGATTACTTCGTGGGCGAGCGGGTGCGCCTCGACGTCGCCACCGGGCGGCGCCCGGCCATCGTCGCGCGCGCCGAGTGCCTGGAACGCCGCCACGGCGTCACCTTCGCGCGGCTCGGCAGCGGCGCCGAGGTGGTGGTGCAGCCCGGGGTTCCGGTGGATGGCGGGGTCGAGATCCTCGCCGGTCTGAAGCCGGGCGACGCCCTGCAGTGCGGGAGCTGATCCGATGTCCGATCCCACGGGAGGCCCCCGCCGCGACATTCCCCTCGGCATCGCCGGGGGCATCGCCCGCGCCTTCATCAACTCGCCCATCGCGCCGCTGCTGCTGCTCGCCGCCTTCGCGCTCGGGGCCGCCGCGCTGTCGCTGCTGCCGCGAGAGGAAGAGCCGCAGATCTCCGCCCCCATGGTCGACGTCTTCGTCGCCGCCGACGGGCTGGCCGCGGATGACGCGGTGGAGCTGGTGACCAAGCCGCTGGAGCGGCTGCTGCGCCGCCTGCCGGATGTCGAACACGTCTATACCCAGACGCTCGACGACCGGGTGATGGCGACGGCGCGGTTCTTCGTCGGCACCCCCGAGGACGACGCGGTGCTGCGGGTGCATACCGAGACGCGGGCCAACATGGACCAGCTTCCGGTGGGCATCCCCGAGCCGCTGATCGTCGGGCGGGGGATCAACGACGTGGCGATCCTGGTGCTGACGCTGGCCCCGCGCGAGGGGCTGGCGCCGGAGGCCGCGGCGCGCTGGAACCGCGCCAATCTCGGCGACGTCGCGGGCGCGCTGCTGGACGAGCTGGCGAAAACGCCGGACGTGGGCCGGTCCTATGTCGTCGGCGCCGCGGATCACGAGATCAGGGTGGAGCCGGACCCGGCGGCGCTGTCGCTCTATGGCGTGACGCTGGAACAGCTGGCCGAGAAGGTGCGCAACGCCAACCGCTCCGAGCTGCTGGGGCAGGTGCGGGACGGGGGCGCCTCGCGCGATCTTCTGTCGGGGCAGACGCTTGTGGGGCAGCCGGATCTCGGGCTGCTGGTGGTGACCACCCGCGACGGGCGGCCGGTCTACGTCAAGGACGTGGCGCGGATCCGCGTCGCCCCGGCGGACAGCGCCGCGCGGGCCTGGACCTTCGCGGCGGGCGAGGCGGCGCCGCGGCCCGCCGTCTCCATCGCGCTGGCCAAGCGCGAGGGGTCGAACGCCGTCGACGTGGCGGAGGAGGCGCTGGCGCGGCTGGAAAGCCTGCGCGGCGCCCTGCTGCCCGAGGACCTGTCGGTCGAGATCGCGCGCAATTACGGCGAGACGGCGCAGCGCAAGTCGGACGAGCTGCTCTCGCACCTCGTCGGGGCCACGGCGACCATCGTGGCGATCATCGTGCTGTTCATCGGCTGGAAGGAGGGGGTGGTGACGCTGGTCATCATCCCGGCGACGATCCTGCTGACCTTCGCCGCCTCCTACGCCATGGGCTTCACCATCAACCGGGTGTCGCTGTTCGCGCTGATCTTCTCGATCGGCATCCTGGTGGACGACGCCATCGTGGTGGTGGAGAACATCGCCCGCCACTGGCGGCTGGACCCGGAGGGGGACCGCGTGGACGTGGCCCTGCGCGGGGTGGCCGAGGTGGGCAACCCCACCATCATCGCCACGCTGACCATCGTCACGGCGCTGCTGCCGATGCTGTTCGTGTCGGGGCTGATGGGCCCGTACATGAGCCCCATTCCCGCCAACGCGTCCTCGGCGATGATCCTGAGCTTCTTCGTGGCGGTGATCTTCGCGCCCTGGATCCTGCTGCGGCTGGAACGGGCGCGGCCGGCGAAAGCCGGGGCGGTCGCGCCGGACGGAAGCGGGGACGGCCACGGGCAGGACGGGCGCATGGCGCGGATCTACAAGGCCGCGGCGCGTCCCATCCTGGCCTCGCGCGCGCGGTCGGGGGCGTTCCTGCTGGTCGTCGCCGCCGCCACAATCGCCGCCTGCACGCTGTTCTACACCCGCGACGTGACGGTCAAGCTGCTGCCCTTCGACGACAAGTCGGAGCTGCAGGTGGTGGTCGACCTGCCCGAGGGCGCGACGCTGGAGGACACCGAGCGCGCCCTCTTCGCCATGACCGCCGCCGTCTCGGACCTGCCCGAGCTGCGCAGCGTCCAGGCCTATGCCGGCGCCTCGGCCCCCTTCACCTTCAACGGGCTGGTGCGCCATTACTACGTCCGCGAGGGGCGCGAGCAGGGGGACCTGCAGCTCAACCTCGTGCCCGCCGAACACCGCGCGCGCCAGAGCCACGCCGTCGCGCTCGAGGTCCGCGCGCGGCTGGCGGCGGCGGACCTGCCGGAAGGGACGGCGGTGAAGGTGGTGGAGGTGCCGCCGGGGCCGCCGGTGCTCGCCACCCTGCTGGCCGAGATCTACGGGCCGGACGCCGAGACCCGCCGCGCGGTGGCGGACGAGGTGCAGGCGCTGTTCCGCTCGGTCGATTTCGTGGTCGACGTGGATGACAGCTACGGCCGTCCGCCCGAGCGGCTGCGGCTGTCGATCGACCAGGCGCGGCTCGATTTCCACGGGGTCGAGCAGCAGGCGGTCTATGACACGCTGGAGCTGCTGTTCCGCGGCCAGGTCGTCGGCTATTCCCAGCGCGGCGGCGGGACCGACCCGATCCCCATCGCGCTGCGGCTGGACGAGAGCCGCCACGTGGTGACCGAGGCGCTGCTGTCCACCCCCGTCGCCGCCCGCGGCCCGGCGGGGATCGGCGCCGGCAACGCCGAGCTGGGCGACGTGCTGGAGGTGACCACCGAGCGCGCCTCCTGGCCGGTGTTCCGCAAGAACGGCATCCCGCTGGAGATGGTGACGGCCGAGCTTGCGGGCCGGTTCGAGGCCCCGATCTACGGCATGCTGGCGGTCGAGGAGGCGGTGGCGGCCCATGACTGGGGCGATCTTCCGGCGCCGGTCATCGGCTATTACGGCCAGCCGAAGGACGAGGCCGCGCCGACCCTTCTGTGGGATGGCGAGTGGGAGGTGACCTTCGTGACCTTCCGCGACATGGGCGCGGCCTTCGGCGCGGCGCTGGTGGGGATCTATCTGCTGATCGTCGCGCAGTTCCGCAGCTTCACGCTGCCGCTGGTGATCATGACGCCGATCCCGCTGACCCTGATCGGGATCACGCTGGGGCACCTTGCGCTGGACGCGCCCTTCACCGCGACCTCGATGATCGGGTTCATCAGCCTTGCGGGGATCATCGTGCGCAACTCGATCCTGCTGGTGGATTTCATCCGGCACGAGCGGGACGCGGGGCGCCCCCTGAAAGAGGCGCTGCTGGAGGCGGGGGCGGTGCGGTTCCTGCCGATCTTCCTGACCGCGATCACGGCGATGGTCGGTGCGGCGTTCATCCTGCTCGACCCGATCTTCCAGGGGCTGGCGATCTCGCTGCTCTTCGGGCTGGCGAGCTCCACCGCGCTGACGCTGCTGGTGATCCCGGCGATCTACTGGATGATGCGCGGGGGCAGGGAGGCGCAGGGGGCCTAGAGCTCCAGCAGGCGGCGGACGAGGGCGGTCTGCGCCGCCGGGGCGGTCAGCGCTTCGGCGGCGCCGAGCACCATCTGCAGCTGCACGTCGTTCTCGATCCAGGTGGAATTGGCGGCGCGGGTGCGGGCCACGGCCTCCTCGGGGGGCAGCCCTGCATGGATCAGCTGCGCGGCGATCAGGGTGCCGGTGCGCCCCTTGCCCGCGCGGCAGTGATAGACCACGGGCCGGGCGGCGGCGATCCATTCGGCCGCCTGGTCGCAGCAGTCCCGCGCGGCGCCCGGATCGGGGGCGTGGCGGTCGGTGATCGGCAGGTGCAGGCTCTCGATCCCGTACTCGGCCATCAGCGCGGGGTCGGGGGCCCATTCCTCGGTCAGGCTGACGAGAAGGCCGGTCCCGACGCGCTGCAGCGCCTCGAGGTCCCGCTCCACCGGGCCGAGCAGCCCGGGGCGCCCGGCGCCGCCCAGCAGGCCCGGCGCGAACCAGTGAAAGCCCCGCGGCCCGCGATAGGCCGAAACGGCGTTCACCGCCGGCAACGTCATGTCGTCCATCTTCACAGCCCCGCGCAGTGCGCGCACCACAGCTCTCCGGTGCGCAGGTGGGTGCGCACCTTCTCCCCGGTCAGCACTTCCTCGCCGCAACCGTCGCAGACCATGTCGATGGGCGCCACCTCTTCCGCGTGGCCGCCGCGGTCGACCTCCCGCCCGTCGAGCCACTGGCCCCGGGGCGCGTCCTTGACGATCTCGCGCCGGAACAGCTCGTGCAGGGCCTGCCAGCGGGCGACCAGGGGGGCGGGAAGGCCGTGGGCGCGCACGACCTCGAAGAACAGCGCCTCGCGGTGGTCGAAGTTCTCGTCCGAGATGATCATCCAGTGATGGGCGTTGAACGGGCGTTCGCCGAAAAAGTCCGAGCGCCCGGTCATCAGGTCGCGCAGGAAGGCGTGCTGCTTTTCGACCAGCCGCTGCTTGGTGATCTTGTGGAAGAAGGGCGCGAGGCGCGGATCGGCCAGCGCGCGCGTGTAGAAGGCGTCGAGGATGGCGGCGAGGCCGGGGCCCTCGTCCAGCGCGGCCCAGAGCTCGGGGTCCGCGGGGACGGAGGCGATCTTCTCCGCGTCGCGCGGGGTGTAGGGCTCGGGCGCCAGGAACGGGTCGGCGTGGATGGCGGCGAGGGCGGCGCCCTGCCGGAGGGCGGCGATGCGCCCGGCCTCGACCATGTCGGGGGGACCGCAGAGATAGACCTCGGCGCCCGCAAGGTCGGCGCCGTCGAAGGCCGCCGCGGTGATGCGCCGCCGGTCCCCCTCGCGCGAGGCGGCGCGCAGGACGGAGAGGTTGGGGTGGTCGGCGGCCAGCGCGTCGGTTTCATCGGTGAGCAGTTGCGCCGCTTCGGTGCGGGCGCCGAGGGCGAGCGTCACCGGCCCGGCATGGCCGCGCCCGAGCGCGTCGCGGGCGATGCCGAAGGCCGCCCCGGCGCCGGTCCCCGCGCCGACGATCAGCAGCGGCGCGCCGGGCGCGACCTCGCCATGGAAGAAGGCGCCGTGGGGGCCGGTGAACTCGAGCGTGTCGCCCTCGGGGAGCGCTTCGCACAGCCAGGGGCTGACCGCGCCGCCGGGATAGCGGCGCACGATCAGCTCGACGAAGTAATCCTCGGGGCGGGAGAGGAGGGAGTAGGAGCGGAGGTCCCCGCCCGGCCCGCGGATGGCGATGGCCTGGCCCGCGCGCCAGTCGATCACCGTCTCGGTCTCGAGCCGCAGGAGGTACGCGTCGCCGGGCAGGGCGATGCGTTCGGCCAGCATCGCGCGGGTGAGGTAGCGGGTCATGTCCGGGCGGCGGGCGGTCAGCGCGACGGGCTCGGTGCACAGGCAGGGCAGGAAGGCGCCGCGGTCGATCATCTGCTCGGTCAGCCCGCGGCGGGCGCCCGGGCCCGGGTCGCCCGACTCGGCCTCGAGCATGCAGCACCGGCAGGCGCCGCGGCGGCATGAATGGGGCGCGTCGGCCCCGCCGCGCAGCAGGGCGGAGAGGGCGGTCTCCCCGGGGGCGAGCTCATACGCGCGGCCCTCGAAGCTGACGGCGGGGCGCGCGAGCGCCTGCGGCATGTCGTTCATCTACGCACTCTTTCTACGCGAAACTCATCCCACACGGACTGCCAGTGCGGGAGGGCGGGCGACATGATCTAGATCAAGTCTTCTTCTTGGATTCCGATTTAGGTATCGTACAGAAGTTGAATCAGTTGGGCCATGGCTCAGCTTTTTGGACGTGCTGCGCTACCTGTAAGACAAGTTGGCACGTCTCATTCGCCTTTTCGTATATTCGGGGACCTGCGTACATGACCCGTCCGCCCGCCATCGGAGCCGCTTCGGCCGCCGCCCTGGAGCATCTGCGCGCCACCGTCTCGGAGTTCGAGGCGCTCGACCTGCCCGAGGCGCAGCCGGTCTTCCACCGGATCCTGGAACAGGCCGGGCAGGCGTCGCTGCGGATCTCGGTCGTCGGGCAGGTGAAGGCGGGCAAGAGCTCGCTCATCAACGCGATGACCGGGCTCGAAGACTTCCTGCCGACCGAGGTCAATCCCTGGACGGCCGTCATCACCAACCTGCATTTCGGCAAGCCGGGGCGCACGCACCTGTCGGGCGAGTTCGAGTTCTTCTCGGAACAGGAATGGGCGCGGATGCTGGAGGGCGGCTCGGAAAGCCGCAAGCTGGCGGAGCGGTACCTGCCGGGGTTCCAGTCCGAGGTGCTGGCCCGCCAGATCGTCGAGATGCAGGACAAGGCCCGCGCCCGGCTGGGCGAGATGTACCGCCTGCTGCTGGGCAAGACCCACAGGTTCAACACCGTCACCCCGGAGGTGCTGGAACGCTACGTCTCCGCCGGGCACGTGCGGCGCGACGCGGTGGACGGCGCCGGGGCGGGGCGGTTCTCGGGCATCTGCAAGAGCGCGGAGATCCATCTCGATCCCGGGCCGTTCCAGGTGCCGACGACGATCTCGGACACGCCCGGCATCAACGACCCGTTCCTGGTGCGCGACGAGATCACGACCTCGAGCTTCCGGCTGGCGGACATCTTCGTGGTGACCCTTTCGGCCCACCAGGTGCTGAACCCGGCCGACATCGCGCTCCTGAAGATGCTCTCGCACCACCAGCGGCAGACGGTGATCGTGTTCGTCAACCGGATCGACGAGCTGGACGACCCGGCGGCGGATGCGCCGCGGCTGCTGGCGTCGCTGTCGGGGCGGCTGACGCAGGAGATCGGCCAGCATGGCGACATCCTGCTGGCGGGCAGCGCCCACTGGGCGCATGTCGCGGTGGCGGGCACGGACGCCGAGGTGGCCGCGGCGGTCGCCGACCCGGTCTGCGCCGCCTATGCGCGGATGATGGGCGTCGCGGACATGGGCGATGCGCGGGAGATGCTGCTCGAGGTTTCGGGCCTCGCCGCGCTGGCGCGCGAGCTGACGCGGCTCGGCCATGACGGCAAGACCGCGGACGTGGTGGCCGAGGCGGTGTCGGACGGGCTCGGGGGGCTCGAGTTCCTGCGCCAGGCGATGCAGGAGAAGCTGGCCGCCGACGAGGCCGCGCTGCAGGCGGGCGACGCGGCGGGGCTGGCCGAGGCGGAGACGGCGCGCATCGCGGCGCGGCTGTCGGAGCTGGCGGCGCTGACGCGCAGCCTCGCCGGGGCCGCGAAGGAATGCCGGGTGCGCCTGCGCGAGGCCTGCGCCCAGACCTCGGACGGGGTGATGCGCGCCATCGGCATCGCGCTCGACGGGTTCATCGAGGAGCAGACCGCGGGCTTCCGCGCCGCGCTGGCCGCCGACGGCGCCGGGTCGGCGTGGAAATTCGACACGCTCGCCCTGCAGGAAAAGGCCCGCACCCACGTGCTGGAGAGCTACCGCGCCGGGCGGCACGAGCTGGACCGGCTGCTGGAGAGCTATGCGCGCGACCTCGACGACACGCTCTCGGCCTCGGTCGGGGGGCTGCCGGTGAACCGGATCCTGCAGGGGCTGCCGAACGGGGACGTCCTGCCCGGCTTCGCGCCGCGGTCCAACCTGGTGGAGGTGGAGCTGGGCGCCGCGCGCGGCTGGAAGTTCTGGAAAAGCCGCCGGATCCCCGAGGACGAGGCGGTGGCGCGCATCGCCGAGGTGATCCGGGCCGAGATGCAGCCCGCCCTGGGGGCGCTGGAAGGCGGCGTGGAAGAGGCGCTGGCGGCGCGCAACGCCGCCGCGACCGACCGGCTTTATGCGCTGCTCGACCATGCCAAGTGGTTGATCGAGGCCGAGATCGACGAGCTGGAGCGCGACGGCAGCTTCGTGTCCGGCGGGCTCGACGACGCCGCGATGGCCCGGTTGGTGGAGGAGCGCGCGCGCCGGGCCGAGCGGCTGCGCGAGCGGATTTCCCTGATCGAGAGCGCCTGCATCGGGCTGGCGCGCACGCTGCCCGAACCCGCCCTGCCGGAACCCGCGCCCGAGCGCGCGGGCCACGGCGTCTGATCCCAGAGGGCCGCCATGATGCTCAAGCCGTCCGCCTCTCCGCTGCACCGCGCCGAGCCGGTGCTGTCGCGCGCGCCCGGGGGCCCCGCGCGGCCCTTCACCATCGTGGTGGCGGGGGAGTTCAACGCCGGGAAATCCTCGGTCATCGACCTGCTGCTGGACCGGCCCGTGCTGCCGCGCAGCGCCGAGGACACGCATCTTCCGCCCGTCACCCTGCGCCGGGCCGAGACCGAGGGCGCGCGGGCGCTGGCCGGGGGCGTGGTGCTGGCCGAGGGCGACGCGGCCGAGATCTTCGCCGCACCGCCGCCGGGGGCCGACGCGATCGAGGTCGACCTGGTGTCGGATCTCGAGCCCGGGGTGGTGCTGCGCGAGGTGTCGATCACCCTCGATCAGCCCGATTTCGACGCGCGGCTGGCGCTGATCGCCGATGCCGACGCGCTGGTCTGGTGCACCATGGCCCAGCGGGCCTGGACGCTGACCGAGAGCACGGTGATGGAGGGGCTGCCCCCGGGCGACGGGCGCACGGCGATCCTCGCCGTCACGCGCCAGGACCTGCTGCCCGACCAGGCGGCGATGGAACGGGTGCTGGAGCGGCTGGAGACGGTGGCCGCCGACAATTTCGCCTATTTCGTGATGGTCGACAGCAGCCGCGAGACGCTGGCCGCCGGGTCCGCGGCGCGGGCGGCCTCGGGCGGGGACGACCTGCGCCGGGCCATCGACGCGGTGCGCAATCCGCCCGCGCCGCGCGCCGCGGGGCAGGGGGCGGCGGAACCCGCGGCCCCCGCGAAGGCCGCCGCGAAGGCCCCGGCAGCCTCGCGCGCGTCGGAACCGGCGCTGACCCGCCGGGCGCCTGCCGCGCCCCCGTCGGGATCGGCGTCGGGCGCCGGGTCTGCCACCGCCGCCGGGCGCGCCCACCCGCCGCTGACCCGCGCCCCGGCGCCGCGCCCCCCCGCGCTGCGCCTGCGCCAGATGCTCGACCGGCTGGTGGTGGAGATGGAGCGCGGCGGCCTGGCCGGCGCGGACGCCGCCCCGGCGCAGGCCGAGGCGCTCGCGGCCTGCCTCTCGGGCTTTCTCGAGGAGCTGGACGCGCGCTGGGACCTGCCCGCGGCGGTGCGCGGCCTCGTTTCCCCCTACCGGGCCGCGCTGGCCGCGCAGGCGCCCGGCGCCGCCGCGGCGCTGGCCGAAATTTCGCTGCAGATGGAAGAAGACCTGACATCCGCCGCGAGACAGGCGCGTTGATCGCACGTCGACGCCGTCTTGACCCCCCTCATAGTGCAAGCTTTTACAAGGGAAGCGTACCCATGTCACTTGACGACACCATCAGCGACGCCATGAAGAACATCCCGGAATGCGTCGCCGGGGCCTATGTCGATA
Organism: Rhodovulum sp. DZ06; assembly: GCF_050586345.1. NCBI lineage: Bacteria > Pseudomonadati > Pseudomonadota > Alphaproteobacteria > Rhodobacterales > Paracoccaceae > Rhodovulum > Rhodovulum sp. DZ06. The sequence continues at coordinate 15,583 of NZ_JBOCEF010000018.1, read as the reverse complement.
TGACCACCGGCATGATTCTGTCGGTGAAGACCCTCGATTCGCATCCGCAGGAAATTCTCGACATGGTCGCCGCGGCGACCGCCGACATGTTCCAGGGCGCGACGGTCACGCATATCGAAGACGCCTTCAAGCGGTCCCGCGGCAACAACGCCAACGACGCGCATTATTTCCAGGAGTTCCTCGTGTTCTCCGACAACCTTCTGCACGTTTTCATGCGCACCAAGAAGTACCAGGACCACGTGGTCTGCTTCGTCTGCCGCAAGAGCGCGAACGTGGGCATGGTCCTGGCCAAGTCCCGCATGGCGCTCGACAAGGTGACCGACGCGGTCTGACCCGCGTCCCGGCCGCGCGTCCCCCGCGCGGCCGGGATGCTTTCAAGGGAGGCGGCCACGTGTTCACGACGTTGCGCCAGATGCTTCGCCCCCGCAAGCGCGGGGGCTCGGACTGGTCGATCCCGGGCGATGCGCCCGCGCGGCTGGAGCGGATCGCGGCCGAGCTGCGCGGCTCGTACGCCGCCCGGCGGATCCTGCTGTCGGGCCCGGACGGCGACATGGAACTGATCGCGGCCGGCGGGATGCTGTACGGCGCCCAGGTCCGGCTGCCGGGCGCGGACCCGGTGGAGGTCGATTGCACCGCGGGGCCGGTTCCCGCACCCGATGCATTCCGCGACGCCCTCGCCGCCCTGCTGGCCGGGGCGCCGATGGAGGTCCGGTACCAGGCGCTGGAGGCCGCGCCCGAGGGGCCGGGCGCCGCGCCCGGGATGCTGGCCGACATCCTGGCCGACGGGCTTGCGCCCGCGCCGCTGGAGCTGGTGGAGGCGCCCTCGTCGGAGCCGGAGCCGGAGCCGGAGCTGGAGCCGGAGCCCGAGCCCGGCGCCATGTCCGCGCCGGAGCCGGTCGTCCTGCCGGACCCTGCGCCCGGGGCGGCGCCCGACCGGATGGCAGAGGCGGCGCCCGACCCGATGCCCGAGGCCGCGCCTGCGCCCGACCCGGCGCCGCGGCCCGAACCCGCCGCGGCCTCCGCGCCCGCGCCTGGCGCCGAACCCGCCGCGCCGCCCGAACCCGCCGCGCCGCCCGCGCCGGGCCGCCCGGGGCGGTTCGCGCGCCGCCTGTCCGCCGACGGGACCCGCGTGCTGCGCCACCCGCCCGAATTCGGGGCCGGGATGCTGCCGCCCGACGCGCTGCCGGGGCTGCTCGCCTTCCGCGCCGCCCTCGCCGACGCGCTGGGGCGGGAAATGCTCGTCGTGCTCTCGCCCGGCGGGGTCTCGGACGCCGCCCTCTTCGCCGCGCTGGACGAGACCGGCGCCGAGGTGGCGGAGCTTCCGGGCGCGCGTCTCGGCCTCGTCGTCAAGGCCTGGGACAGGGCCGCGGATCCGGACGCATGAGGGACGAGGTCTTCACCGGCGCGGCCCCCGCTTCGGGCGCCGCCGAGGCCGTCCTCTCGGTCCGCGGCTTCAACGTGCGCGCGGGCGACAAGCGGATCCTCGAGGGGCTCGACCTCGACCTGCCGCGCGGCGCGCTGCTGGGGCTGATGGGGCCGATGGGCTGCGGCAAGTCCACCCTGATCAAGTGCCTTGCGCAGACCATCCCGCCGGGGCTGGAGCTGTCCTGGGAGCGGCTGCGCTACGTCGCCCCGCAGAACGACCGCCGGGGCCGGCCGCTCTTCATCGCGCAGAAGGTGCGCGAGGCGGCGACGGACCCGGCGGCCTCGCACGCGCAGGCGCTGGCGCGGATCGAGGAGATCGCCCGCGTCGCCGGCGGCTCGGACGCGGTGCTGTGCATCGACGAGCCGACGGCGGGGCTTGCGGCCGCCGACGGGGCGCTGGTGATGCAGGCCCTGCGCGCCCGCAGCGCCGTGGGCGCGGTGATCGTGGTGTCGCACAACGCGGCCGAGGTGGCGGCGCATTGCACCCATGCCGCGCTCTGCGCCGGGGGGCGGATCCTGGCGCAGCTGCCCGCGGCGGCGTTCTTCGGCCCCGGCGCGGGGCCCGAGGTGACCCATTTCCTGCGCACCGGCGGGCTGCCGCTGGCCGGGCCCGGGACCCCCACGGGCCACCTTGCGCCCGAGCTGCGCCCGTCGCCCGAGGGGTTCGACACCTCGCCCGCCCGCCCCGGCGCGGCGCTGGCCTGGATCCTGCCGGACCGCTTCGCGCTGGCCGCGGGGACGGGCGAGGGCGCGGGCGGGCGCGGGGCCACGGCGGGGATGCACCTTCTGTCGCTCGGCCCCGACGGCGCGGCGCTGGCGGACCCGGCGGGCGCGTCGGCGCCCATGCCCTGGCCCGAGGCGGCCCGCCCGGCGGATGGCGGCGCGGCGCCGGTGCTGGCGCTGTGCCGCCGGATCGAGGCGATCCTGGCCGCGGGCGGGCGCATCGCGCTGGTCCCCGGCGGCGCGCCCGAGGGGGCCGCGGCGATCCTCGGCGGCTTCCTGGTGCTCTGCGGCTTCGGCCCGGACGAGGCGGCGCGCATCGCCCGCCGGAAGATGCCGGGCCTGTTCTTCGGCATGCGGCTGGAGCAGCTGTTCTGGGACATCGACCTCGAGCTGTCGATGGACGGCGGCGGCGGTTGACATCGCCCGCCCCGGGGCGGCCTCCTTGGGCGGAACGCGCCGCAGGGAGGACATGCATGGCCCGGCTTCTCGTCGTCTACCATTCGAAGACCGGCGGCAGCCGCCAGATGGCCGAGGCCGCCGCCGAGGCCGCGGGCGCGGAGGTGGAGACGGTCCTGAAGACCGCCGCCGAGGCGGGGCCGGAGGATCTGCTGGCCGCGGACGGGTACCTGTTCTGCGCGCCCGAGAACCTCGCCGCCATCGCCGGGGTGATGAAGGATTTCTTCGACCGCAGCTATTACCCCGTGCTGGGGCGGATCGAGGGGCGGCCCTACGCCCAGATGGTCTGCGCCGGGTCGGACGGGGAGAACGCGGCGCGGCAGGCCGCCCGCATCGCCGCCGGCTGGCGGCTGCGCGAGGTGCAGCCGGCGCTGATCGTCTGCACCCATGCGCAGACGCCGGAGGCGATCCTGGCCGAGAAGGTGATCCCGGAAGCGGACCTGTCGCGGTGCCGCGAGCTGGGGGCCGCGCTGGGCGCCGGCCTCGCCATGGGGGCGTTCTGAGGGGGCCCCGGCCCCACGCGCTCAGTCCGAAGCGGGAACGCCCGGGGGCACCACGCTGCTGTGCTTGATCCGGCGCAGGGCGAAGAGGGTCGAGGTGCCCGCAACGCAGTCCAGCTCCAGCAATCCGCGCATCAGGATGCCTTCGAAATCTGCGATGTCGCGGACGACCATGTGCAACAGGTAATCCCAGTCGCCGGTCATGGAATAGGCCTCGAGGATCGCCGGTTCCGCGTCCACCGCCCGCTGGAACGCCGCCCGCGCGGCGGCGTCCTGGGATTTCATCCGCACCTGGCAGAACACGTCCGTGCCGCGTCCCACCCTGGCCGGGTCCACGAGGCGCACCGGCGGGCCGATCACGCCCCTCTCCTCGAGCGCGCGGATGCGCCGCCAGACGGTGGCGGGCGAGGCGCCGGCGGCCTCGGCCATCTCCGCCGCGCCCGCCGAGGCGTCGCGCTGCAGGATCGACAGCAGCGTCGCCTCGATCTGCGTCAGGTGATCCGATCCGCTCATGTCCCCAGCCCCTATTGATTGCATTTGATCAAAATTTGCCGCGACGCGGCGCAGGTTGAAAGCCCTTTTCAGCCGCGCGGGCGCAGAATGGGGACAAGGAGGACCCCCCATGACCGACCAGACCCCGATCCTGCGCGACTACGCCCTGTCCGACCGCTACACGAAGACCTCGGGGCGGGTGTTCATGACCGGCACGCAGGCGATCCTGCGCATCGCGCTCGACCAGGCGCGGCGGGACAGGGCGCGGGGGCTGGACACGCGCGGCTACATCTCGGGCTATCGCGGCTCGCCGGTCGGGGGGATCGACCTCGAGGCCGGGCGGAATGCGAAGGTGCTGGAGGCGGCGGGGGTCGATTTCCTGCCCGCGGTGAACGAGGAGTTCGGCGCCACCCAGATGATCGGGACGCAGCAGGTGGAGACGGACCCGCACAAGACCTGCCGGGCGGTGTTCGGCCTCTGGTACGGCAAGGGGCCGGGGGTGGACCGGGCGGGGGACGCCCTGAAGCACGGCAACGCCTACGGCGCCTCGCCCAACGGCGGCGTTCTGGTGGTGGCGGGGGACGACCATGGCTGCGTGTCCTCCTCCATGTCCCACCAGTCCGACGTGGCCTTCATGAACTTCTTCATGCCGGTGGTGAACCCGGCTGACGTGGCCGAGTTCCTGCCCTTCGCCGAATGGGGCTACGCGCTGTCGCGGTTCTCGGGGATGTGGGTCGGGTTCAAGGCGATCTCCGAGACGGTGGAATCGGGCATGTCCTTCGACATCCAGCCCGACCGCGCCTTCGCTTCGCCCGATTACACGCCCCCCGCGGACGGGCTGCATTACCGCTGGCCCGACCTGCCGGGCCCGCAGATCGAGGCGCGGCTGGAGCACAAGAAGAACGCCGTCATGGCCTTCGCCCGGGCCAATCCCATCGACCGGGCCGAGTGGGGCCACGCCGCGCGCTTCGGCATCGTCACCACCGGCAAGGCGCATCTCGACGTGCTGGAGGCGCTGCGGCTGCTGGGGATCGACCGGGATCGGGCGGCGGCGCTCGGGATCGACCTCTACAAGGTGGGCATGGTCTGGCCGCTGGAGCACGAGGGGGCGCTGGCCTTCGCCCAGGGCAAGGACGAGCTGCTGGTGGTCGAGGAGAAGCGCGGCATCATCGAGAGCCAGCTGAAGGAGTATTTCTACGACTTCCCCGGCGGCAAACCGCGCCGGATGGTCGGCAAGCGGGATGAGACCGGCGCGCGGCTGATCCCCTGGACGCAGGAGCTGGGGCCGCTGATGCTGGCCCGCATCATCGCAGCCCGGCTGGCGCGCAACGGGATCGCGGAGCTTGAGGAGGCGGCGGCGCAGGCCGCCCCGGCGCCGCATCCCATCGAGGTCTCCGGCGCCGCGCGCACCCCCTATTTCTGCTCGGGCTGCCCGCATAACACCTCCACCAAGGTGCCCGAGGGGAGCCAGGCCTTCGCCGGGATCGGCTGCCACTTCATGGCGTCCTGGATGAACCGCAACACCACCTCGCTGATCCAGATGGGGGGCGAGGGGGTCAACTGGGTCTCCCGCGCGCGGTTCAACGGCGATCGGCACGTGTTCCAGAACCTCGGCGAGGGGACCTATTACCACTCGGGCTCCCTCGCCATCCGCCAGGCCATCGCGGCGGGGACCAACATCACCTTCAAGATCCTGTTCAACGACGCGGTGGCGATGACCGGCGGCCAGCACGTGGACGGGCCGATCAGCGTCGAGGCGATCGCGAAATCGGCGCTGGCCGAGGGCGCGAAGCGGGTGGTGATGGTCAGCGACCGGCCCGAGGACCTGCCGCGCGTCGCGGGGGTGGAGGCCCATGGGCGCGAGGCGCTCGACCGCGTGCAGCGCGAGCTGCGCGAGATCCCGGGGACCACGGTCCTGATCTACCAGCAGACCTGCGCCACCGAGAAACGCCGCCTGCGCAAGCGGGGCAAGATGGAGGACCCGAAGCGTTTCGCGGTCATCAACCCCCTGGTCTGCGAGGGCTGCGGCGATTGCTCGGTCCAGTCCAACTGCCTCAGCGTCGAGCCGCTGGAGACGGAATTCGGCCGCAAGCGGCGCATCAACCTCTCGACCTGCAACAAGGATTTCACCTGCCTCAACGGCTTCTGCCCCAGCTTCGTGACGGTCGAGGGCGGGGCCCTGAAGAAGCGCGAAGGGGCTGGGGAAGCGGCCTTCACGCGCCTCTCGGCCAGGCTGACCGCGCCCGTCCTGCCGGACCTGGCCGAGCCCTGGGACATCGTGGTGACCGGCGTCGGCGGCACCGGCGTGGTGACGGTGGGCCAGCTGATCGCCATGGCCGCGAACCTCGAGGGCAAGGGCGTCTCGGTGCTCGACTTCATGGGCTTCGCGCAGAAATTCGGGCCGGTGATCTCTTACATCCGCATGGCGCGGGACGAGGGCGCGGTGAACCAGGTGCGGGTCGAGCCCGCCTCGGCCGACGCGCTGATCGGCTGCGACGTGGTGGTCAGCGCCTCGCCCAAGGCGTCGCAGACGCTGCACAAGGGCACGCGCGGGGTGGTGAACACCGCCGCCATGCCCACCGGCGACCTGGTGCAGCGCCGCGACGCGGACCTGGCTGTCCAGGACCGGCTGGCGGCGCTTGAGGGCGTCGCGGGGGCGCTGAATACGCTCGACGCCAACGCGCTGTCCGAGGCGCTGCTGGGCGACACGGTCTTCGCCAACGTGATGATGCTGGGCGCGGCCTGGCAGGCGGGGCTGGCGCCGGTCTCGGAAGAGGCGCTGATGCGGGCCATCGAGCTGAACGGGGTGAAGCCCGAGGCCAACCGGCGCGCCTTCGCCTGGGGGCGGCTGGCGGTGATCGACCGCGCGGGGGTCGAGGCGGCGGCGGGCGTGACCGCGGCCCCGGTGCAGACGCTGGAGGAGAAGATCGCCCGGCGCGCGGCCTTCCTGGCGGAGTACCAGGACGCCGCCTGGGCCGAGGCGTATCGCGCCGGGATCGCCCGCGTGCAGGCGGCCGAGACCCGCGCCTGCGGCGCCCCCGGGGCGGTGACCGAGGCGGCGGTGGCGGGGCTGTTCAAGCTGATGTCCTGCAAGGATGAATACGAGGTCGCGCGGCTGCACACCCAGACCGGCTTCGTCGAGGGGTTGAAGGATCGGTTCGAGGGCGAGTTCAAGGTGGTCCACCACCTCGCCCCGCCGATGCTGCCGGGCCGGGACGCGCGCGGGCGGCCGAAGAAGCGCGGCTTCGGGCCCTGGGTGCAGCCCGTGTTCCGGGTTCTGGCGCGGATGAAGCGGCTGCGCGGCACGGCGCTGGACCCGTTCGGGCGGACGGAAGAGCGGCGGCTGGAGCGGGCGCTGATCGCGGACTACCGGGCGCTGTTGGGGCGGCTCTCGGACGCGATGACGGCGGATGATGCGGGGGAGGCGGCGCGGCTCCTGGCCCTGCCGCTGGAGGTGCGCGGCTTCGGCCCGGTGAAGATGGAGGCGGCGAAACGGGCGCTGGAGGAGGTCCGGGCGGCGCGCTGAGGGGCGCGGTCGGGGGGGGCGTCGCCTGCGACGCGCGGGTGGCGGAGGGGATGGGCCTGATATCCAACCTTCTCCAGTCTAAGCCTTTGTTTTATATAACAATTGAAAATTCCTGGTACGCAGCGTCAGAGTACCTGCACTCATTTCCGCTTTTCCATGGGCAATGATCCTTCGAGGTCGATGCCTTCGACCCGGTCAAGCCAGCGATGCAAGAGCGCCCACGGGACTGCACGTCGCTTCTCCTCTGCCACAAGCGCATCTGAAAGCTCCCCGATGAAGCGGCTTGGGCCGACGAACTTCGAAGCGACGGAAAGGGGGAGATCGTTTGCCGTCTCGATACCCTTGGCCAAGTCCCGGATAGATTCAATCGACAGATCGATCGCGAAGATGTCTCCGGAAACTGCGGTTGGGCTCGGAGAGAAGTTTCGGTCAGGAGCTGACCTTCGAAAAACTGCAGCAAGCAGAGCATTCAGTGTCTGCCCACCCCAAGTCAAAAGCGTTCCCCCGTTCAATTGCCAACGAGCCGGATCATACCCATTGAGACGTGCCAGCGCCCATATGATGCTACGGCTCGTTGGTAGACCAGGCCCAGTAGCCTTGATCTTGGCGAGCGGGTGAGACTTTTTGGCATTATCTCCGAGGTAAGCCGCCCCATCGCCTCCCGCCAGTAGCCGTCGCATTGCACCGGCGTGGAACAGGGCGCCACCTGTGGTCGCTGCGTCCGCGTCACGGAATGCTGTGTCGCCAGTGCGGATATCGACGACGGAGCTACTGACCGCGCCGGCGATGACGGTATGGATCCGCCCCGCATCTCCCTCATCGATCAGCCGATCAGACGGCACAAGGGCCCCGCGCAAATTCACGAGACAGCCCGTTGCCAGCATGTCATGCACGACCCGAGTGTGCTCGGCTGTTCCGGCTTCGGCAGCCAAGTGCTTCTCCGTTAGGGAGCGGTCCTCACGAGTTGCGCGCCAGGCAAGGCTAAGTACCTGCTGAAACCGAACTGACGGGCGGTCGTACTCATACACGTCGTCAAGGTCTCCACGGCGACCACAGTCCAGCAACGCCTGCATTAGCTGTTCGTCGTCGTCTGAGCTCCGGAATCCGACCACTCTGCAGGTCCCAGTTCGACGGTTTCCGCGACCTATCCGCTGTAGGAAGCCGTTAACGCTTCGCGGCATGTCGGCGAGTACGACGGTATCAACGTCTCCGATGTCGATCCCGATCTCCAACGTCGACGTGGTCACACAGACGCCAAATCGATCGCTTCGCATCTGTTCCTCTACGCGCTCCCGCTGACCGGCAGGCAAGGCCCCAAAATGGAGATGAACCGGCCACCGGGTGCCGGAGAGCTCCTCGTGAAGATGCGCCGCCATGGCGTGCGCACCATTGCGGGAATTAGTGAAGACAAGCACTTTCTCAGCGCCCGCCCTCTCGAGCCACCGGGCGAGCTGCCGGGCCTTAGCCCGATCTGCTTGTCCGGGCTCCTCTACGACGACATCGACGAGCTCCAGATCGATTTCGCGCGGCGAGCCATGAGACAATACCTTCGCGTCTTCGCCGAGCCAGAGCGTCGCAACTGCCGGCATGTCGTCCAGCGTCGCGGTCATTCCAACGATCTGAAAGTTGTCCCGAGGAGACCGTGGCCGCTTGGCCGCACTCCGGATACGAGAGATCACGTGCCGCAGTTGCTGGCCGCGCGCCTGGCCATGGAGCAGATGAATTTCGTCCACTACCACCGATCGCACCGAATGCAGAAGTTCCGGGTGCCTAAGCTGCAGGGAGTCGAGCGCCTCCGGGGTCACCACGACGCAGAAGGCCCCTTCTGCGCGTGAGTACTCATGGCGGTCGCCAGTGTAGCGAGCGATCGTCCCGGGGTGCTTGATGCCCAAGTAGGTGACCAGGCGCTCGTAGAGGTCATTCACGAGCGCCTTGGTCGGCGCCACGTAGATCGTGGACAAAGCCCCGCGTCGGAAACTTACATGCCGCTGATAGAGCGGCGCGACGGCCGCTTCCGTCTTGCCAGAAGCTGTCGGCGCGGCGAACAGCACGTTTTGACCACGAACGATCTCCGGCATAACGGACGCTTGGCCCGGATATGGCTGCCGTCCGGCGAAGAAGATCGGAAAGGCGTCCGGCATCATACGCGCCAGGTCGGCTCGGCTGTTACTCATCCCAGGGCATCACCTCCCCTGAAATTTGCTTGGCCGCGTCATCAATGATCGCGAGTAGCTCATTGTGCCCTACGGCCACTGACTGGCTCAGCAGCACCGCGGCCGGAAGACCGGCCATCTTCGTCCAGTTCCGAAGCGACTTCTCGGTGTCTGGTATCTGCTCGAACCGCTCCCTCAGGACAGCAGCAATCTGCGCGCACAAGTCCGGATCCGAAAGCAAGTCGACTTTTGGCCCAAGGTGGCTTGATGCCTCGGTCAAGAACCGGATTGCCCATGCCTCGTAGTCAGCAGCACTCGGTGGAGCGAGGTGGACGACCTCATCCGGCGAGTGAATGAGCACGCTCATCTCGCCGGCCTTTCGTTTCAGGTCCTGCGTGTCTTCACCCTCCGTCAAGCCGACGAACAAACCGAAGTGCGGGCCTTCTCGCCAGAACGGCGGAACTCCCGTCATGTCGTAATCACAATTTGGATCCTGAAGGTCCTTTCGAGGGGGATGCGCACATCGCGCTAGCACATCGAAGAAATTGTTCGCCCGAAGGTACCGATTGATTGAATAAGTCCTGACGTGCTCCGCTTCATCGATGATCAAGGCCAAGCCCCGATATCCTAACTCCTTCAGCACTTCGTGCAGAACGACCAGGTGAAACGCATAGATGAGTCCGGTGTCTTTGGTCTGTGGCATCGTCGGGATCTTCCCCCGGTAGCCCTCCCGCCACGTGACCTTCCGTATTGCACTGATGAGCTTGACCTGTCCGGCCAGCCAGTTGACCGCCGAGACATACTCAGGGTCGTCGCGGCGATGCGCAAGAAACTGCAGCGCTTCGATGCCGTTCCCAAACCACTGCGATGCCTTCAGATACTTCAGCGACCGCACGTCCATCCACTTATCTCGAATCTCCTTGATGAGATCGAAGAAGTCCTCGTTCCGGCTGCCATCGCTGCGCATCGGGAACTCTAGGCCTGTGATAAGTTCTTGGTAGACCGAGAACGGCTTGGCCGGATCGGCAGCTTTTGGGTCAAGCTCGATCGATGCCGTCACCCACCCCTCACGCAGCGCGATAGCTCTCACAAGCCTCAGGTGGTGGGATTTTCCTGAGCCATAGTAACCCATGAAGATACGAGACGCGCCGCTGCGAGGAGCATCATGAAGGATGCTGCGCACATTGGACGAGATTTGGTCCCCACCTATCGTCAGCTTGATCAGTTGGTCGGGGTTCGATGGCACCACGCCCAGATTGACCGCCTCGAACGATTGCCTGAAGGCCAAGTCGGTGCCTTCTCGTACTGGCGCCGAGTTTATGACCGGACTACTGCCGTTCGGACGATGCAGCAGTTCTCCAACCTCGACATCGAACGTTTCTCCGAAGAACTCAACGGTAGCCGTCTCGCCGAGCAGAGCGAGAACTTGGCCGATGCCGAATTCCTCGTGCTCAACTTGATCGCCAGGCTTGATCACGCGTCCTCCCCCTCCAGAGGAGGTTCGTTGTCGTTCACAAAGTCGCTAGCCTGCTCGTTGCTGATTGCGCGTTGGGCCTCGCGTTGGTTGTTCAAGAAGCGACAGTACTGGTAGACGAAGAAGCGCGGCTTGGGCGTCTCGAAGAGGCGATCCTTCTGCGCCTCGACAACAGCCTTCATGTTCGACTTCTGCAGACCCTCATCCCATTCGATATCGTATGCTTTGGCAAAAACCGCGAGAAGTCGGTCGCCAATCTGAAAGATGACATTCTCAGAGTTGGCTTCTTCGATGTTGATCAGGGGTACCAGCGGACTCCCACGCGAAAATGCGACCGTCCCGATGCGATCCTGGAGCGCTCGATATGTACTGATCACCTCTGATCGAAAGTCGGGTGTCGCAGCGTACAAAAACATCACGCCGCCAAACTCGCCTTCGGCATTCTGGTTGATCATTGTGAGGAGGTTCTCGATGGCTTGCTTCTGCTTGGCAGACCCGCGTCTAAAGGAAGACGTGCGGGTTCCTTCATCGAACGCGATCAGAAATCCGCGATAGGCCATCCGCGTACGAAGGAACGCGATGACCGTCTTCAGGCGCCGGAAGGCGTTATCATCTCGTACCGGTTCGAAGAGGCCTAGCGCCTTCAGCCCCGTCGAGCGGACGTTGTCGCCCCTGATCCATGAGATCAGTTCGCTATCTGCCACCGCTTCTGTGGCACCGCAGTTGGTTTTCAGGAGACGCTTGCTCAGCGCCGTCAACGCCGAGGCCATCTGCGTATCCGGCGCTCCCTTCCACAGACCGCCGAGTTGCTCCTCAATCTGCCGCTGGACCAGATCAGGGACATCGTCACCTGGCTCAGCGCCAAGTTGCCGAATTCGTGTACTGACCCAACTGTCGATCAGGATCTCGATACCCTTTGCGTCTCCGGTATCGGCGTCAGCCGGCGGCTGGAACGACTCCATGATGGCGCGGAAGATGGCAGCCGGGGAATTAAACGGGCACTCGGCGCCGACGGTTACGAGGGCAGTTACGACGTCGTTCTCGGAGGCTCGCTGAGCGAGACTGTTAATGAACTGCGTTTTTCCGCTTCCGTAATCGCCCTCGAGGTACTTGAAGCAGCCAATGCCTTCAGCGAGATCACCGCGGAAATAGTTCTGATCGAGTGCGTCAATAATTGGTTCAGTGCCAGCATTGATGAAATAGGAGTCGCGCCCGGGTGCGATCGGGGCATTCAGAAGCTTCTGGATCAAGCGCCGAGCATCGATCTTCGATATGGCAATGGTCATCGTGTCACCCCTATTATTTTCCCACGCGCCGGATATAGATCATCGGTCGCACGATGGTGCCTTCGGTATTTCCGGGAACGAAAAAGGCCCGTGACTTTGATCCGTGTGCTTGGTTGAGAGTTGCAGGCACAAGTTCAAAGTTTGGGCCAGATGCGCTATCGCGATTTCGACGCCAGTTTATCAGGTTGATAATAAAAACAGCCTCGGGAACGTCCTCAAAGTTTCTTCGCGCCGGGCTGTTCCAGAAGCGGTCATCCTGCACGGCAACCTTGAATAGACGCGCCACATCAGCGATCAGTACGTTTTCGTCTTCGTTGAAGTGTCTCGCCATTCCCCATGCGAGCGAAAGCCGATCCAGAAAACGATCGACAGGCATCGTCCACTTCTCGACGATGCGTTCAGAAGCTTCGTAGGCTCTTACTACGTAGTCGACATCCGCCGGAATCTTCGAGATCATGGCGTAGTGTGGCGTCATCGACCACGACCAACTTAAGCCACTCTTGTCTGGCACCAAGACAAAACGGCCAGCAAAGAAGTGATTGTCTTTGTTACCTGTGGTCACCCCTTCGAGTTGGCGGAGTACCTGCAGGGCGAAGCGCCTTCGGTTCTCCGGATGCCGCATATGGTCTGCATGCTCGTCGACAGCCCTTTGAGCTGCCTCCATTTCACGTCGAACCCCAGGATCCTTCGTTGCATCTTCCGGTAGCGACAGGGCAAGCAACTCTTGCTGTCGTTCAATTGCAGCTGGAGGGAGATCAAGCCCCTCTGCACGGGTCTTTCCTTGCCCAAGGATACGCGGCAAGCGCGCTGCAAGAATTCCCTTTGCGTTTGCAAGAAGCCCATTCTTCTCAACGTATCTTTCAAGTTCTGGGAAGAGTTGGGCGTCGGCTGTGTCTGACATTGTTCTTCTTTCTTTCAGGACTGAGTCACGTCAAAGAGTGACTTGTCCATTTTGCGTAGCAGCGGCGGATATTCACTGCAGATCAGGGCCAAACGGCGCGCAGGCCGGGAAAGCGCGACATACGCCCGGTTCAAAGTGAAATTTAGCGCTGCGCTCTCGACGCCTTCCAAGCCCAGCACGATGCATGCATCAAACTCGAGGCCCTTGATGCGCTCGACCGAGGACGTCAGCAGACCGTCGCCGGATGCGGCCCAAATCGGGGCAAGAGGAACGTCGATGGCTGCCAGTTCGTCGCGAAGAACGTTCAGCGCCTGCTGATCCTCGTTGATCTGTAGAAGAGCAATACTCGATACCACATCAGATCGGCGCAGAACCGCGACTAGCTGCTTTATACGGCGAGCATGGTCCTGGTACGGTGCGACAATGATCTGGGGTTTCTTGTCCTCCAGCGAGCTGTTCACGTCAAAAGTCGGCCTTTCTCGAAAGGCTACCTCGTAGAAGCCCTGCAGGAAGCGACCTATCTGTTTGCTCTGCCGCATGTTCCGAGCGAATGGATAGATCTGCTCAGCACCTTTGCCTCGCAGGGAGCGCCCGATGTGAAGCGCTTCGGCGTTACGCATGCCCTGAACGGGACTCACGATTTGCCGGAAATCTGCGGAAACGGTCAGTGCGCCGTCGGGGTCGACGAGCGAGCCGAGGAGCGACGCCTCTGCCACCGTAAGGTCCTGAGCCTCGTCAATGGCGACGTGCGTCCACCGATCACCGTCAACTGTGGCCGGGCCCAGCGCCGAAGGCAGCTCCCTGAACCGACCTTGCGGCTCCAACTCTGTCGGCAGAGCAAAGCGAAGAAGCCAGGCGATCCACGCAACATCCTCGGGGCCGTAGATTCGATCATTCCATTCACGTTGAGCGTTGGCGAGGACTTCAGCTTCGTTCACACGCCCTCCGGTGCCGCGCCGCATCCGGTGGGCCGCCTCCGATTCTCTTGCTCCGAAGTAGCCCGCGACGGCGCTCAGCGGGTCGTAAACCCAGTACAGCCATTGCTGGAATGCTTCATCAAACTGACGACGCTGGGCCGAGTTCATGCGATCGCGCGCATCAGCGTATGGCTGCGACACCTTTGAGAACACCGCTGCCATGGAAAGAGCCGACGAGGCCGGATCACGCCCCATATTGGCGGTCTCTGCCGATCGCCGGAGTGCCGACGCCAGCGTCGCGAGCTGGGTCGCTGCACCTGGTGCCAGGCTTGCCCATTTGGCATCCGCTCCATGCGGCAGACGGTCTGCGACTTGATGCTCGTAGAACTCCCAAAGCCGAACGAGGTCGTGCTGATCAGAAAGCCCCAAGATGGCGCTTCTCGCCGCTATCTCCAGTTGGGAAAGCCTCTTTTGCCGCGGGCGCGCATTGTATTTATACAGCCAGACCTGATCGACATAGTTGCTGAAAAAGTCGCTAACGCCTTCAACGACAGATGCAGGGATCGCCAGCTGCTTGCTCAGAAGATTCTTGGCCTGACCAGCCAGATTTTCATTTGCTAGAAAAACGCGTGTGAGGTCTGGCGCGTACTTCACCAGCCGACCTCCGTCGTCGCGCTGGTCCTGCTGATCGAAGAGAAAGCGGATGCGCTGAAACGCGACGGTCGTCTTTCCTGATCCCGGTGCGCCAGTCACGATCATGAGGCCGCTCATCCGCGATACAAAGGCCTGCACCTGATCCTTCGTCATCTCCAGCTTGACGGCCTTCAACCCGGTCGTGGGCTGCACAGCGCGCTTAGGACGCACTGCACCACCAGGCTGGTAGACTGCCGATATCTGTGGCAGCGCAGCGTCGAAGCGCGCTTTTGCTAGAGGTTCAACGCTAAGAAGCTTGAAGCCACTTGCCTTCACGTCTCGGAAGTCGCCGATGTCCGTGGATAGGGCCAACTGGATGCCTGGATGCGTCCAGGACAGAACGGCAATGTTGGAAGCCCCATCCCGAAATACTTCATTCACTGAAGACTCAACGTTCGCATACCAGAGTTGCTCTTTTTCGATGATCTCTCCACGCTCGCCCACAACCTCGGTGTAGACTTCAACCATGGCTTGGAATGGGTCCGACATGATCGCTTCGAGGGCAGCGAGACGCTTATCTGCATAGTCCCTACGGCCCAGATCATGTTCGGTGGGGCCATGCAGACCACTTCCAGAGAGCACGGGCGCTCGAAACCGGGCGAACTCATGCTGCGCGCATCGAACTGCCGCTAGCGCGTTCGCCTGGTCGCGCGAAATTCGCTTGTTCAAGTCATCGTGCTCAATCGGTGCGTTCATGGCCACCCTCATCAATCCCGATCAGAGTATGCGTTTTGCATATCTCTTGACAAGCAAGCCTGATGATGGTTCTTCCACCTTCTAGCGCGCGCGCGCGAGGCCGATGTTCACCTGAAGCCGCCAATGCAGACACGAGCCTGCTCCCGCATCACCGCGTAGTCGCTCAGCATCTCAGCGATGACCGAACCCTCGGGCAGCAGGGCCAGCTCCTCTGCCGCGCGCGCCTGGAGCTCGCCGCTGTACTCGACGACCGGCGGACACGCCCCTAGGACGCGGACTCATATCCCGGCAATCCAAATGCGGATGGATGCGAGCTTCAGGGCTGCGAGATAGTTGTCCGG
>NZ_JBOCEF010000017.1:26003-79173 GCF_050586345.1 Rhodovulum sp. DZ06 | reverse complement strand
CTGCCCGCGCGCAGGGCTCGGGCCGATGCTCGCCCGCCTCTCCCCGGCCGAAGTCATCGCCGCCGAGGCCCCCGAAGCTCCCCCTCGCGCTCCCCCTCCATCCCCGCCGGCGGGGCGCGCGGGGTCAGCCGTGCGCGGCCAGGAAATCCAGCATCAGGTCCAGCGCCGCCCAGTTGGCGTTCTGCGGCAGCAGCACGTGCGAGTCGCTGTCGAAGCGCACCAGCGCGGCGCCGGGAACCCGCTCGGCGATCAGCTGCGCCTCGGCCAGCGGCGCCACCGCGTCCCGCTCGGCATGGGCGATCAGCAGCGGCAGGTTCAGCGCCGCGGCGGCGTCGAGCCCGTCGAACCGGTGGATCGCCTCGCGCACCCGCACCGCGCCGTCGACATCGGCGCAGGCGCGCTGGGTCTCGACGAAACCGTCGACCTGGGCCGGGGTGGCGTCGGGCATGAACATCGCCGTGAACGCCTTGAGGAACGGGCTGCCATGGGCGCCCCAGCCGACGCGGATCAGGCCCAGGAGCGCCTCCGCCTCGGCCTCGGCCGCCGGGTCCCCGCGCGCGAGGCGGCTGCGGGCGAAGCCGCCCCAGAACGCCATCGCCGTCACCCGTTCGGGGAACCGCGCGGCGAAGCGCAGCGCCACCGCCACCCCCTGCGACAGGGCCAGCACCGGGAACCGCTCCAGCCCGGCCGCGTCCGCCACCGCGGCCATGTCCTCGACATAGCGGTCCAGCGACATGTCCGGCACGCGCCGCTCGGACAGGCCCGAGCCGCGCATGTCGTAGCGCACCACCCGGAACCGCGCGCCCATCAGGTCGAGCGTCGGGCGCCAGACCGGGTTTTCCCAGTCGTGGTGCATATGGGTCAGGTAATGCCCCGCCCGCAGCAGGGGCGGGCCGTCGCCGTGGCGGGTCCAGGCGATCTCGGCGCCGCCGCCGCCCTTCACGGAGTAGATGCGCTGGCGGGCGGCGGGGCCGGCGGGGGTCGTCTCGGGGCCGTCGATGAACAGCACCCGCACCGGGCGAGAGAAGCCGCGCAGCGCCTGCATCCCGCCGTCGCGCGGGCGCAGCTGCAGCCCGCCCGCCCCCGCCCAGGCCGGGCCCGAGACCGCCACGCCGCCGGGCCGGGCCAGCGCCTGAAGCCGCGACGCCCCGTTCACCGCGTCGCCGTAAAGGTCGAGCCCGTCGGGGATCGCCGCCCCGCGATGCACGCCGATGCGCAGCGCGATCTCGGCCCCGCCCGCCGCGCGCCCGGCGCCCGAGGCGAGGCTGCGCTGGATCTCCACCGCCGCGGCCACCGCCGCGCCGGGGGCTGGGAACTCGGCCAGCAGCCCGTCGCCCATCACCTTGAAGGCCCGCCCGCGCCGCCCGGCGATCGCCGGCTGCACCACCTCGTGGCGCAGCCGTTTCAGACGCGCCAGGGCGCCCTCGCCGTCGCGCTCCATCATCGCGGTCGCCTGGACCACGTCTGCGGAAAGGATGGCGGCGGTTCGCTGGGTCATCGCGCGTCCTGGATGTCGGGGTTCGGCTGCAGTCTGCCGCTACGTCAGCCGCCTGCAAAGCACGCGGCCCCTCGAAATCGTCTCGAATGCCCCGGACCGGCGGGCCGGGCGGGGCGGGCCGCGACCCCCATTGCGCCGATTCCCGATTTGTTCCATGATTCCGCCCCGAGGACCGCCGGAGGCTCCATGGACGCGCTCGCCCCCTATCTGTCTGCGATTCAAGACGAACCGCTGATCCCCGCCCTCGCCGCGCTGGCGTTGCTGGCGCTGATGCTCGCCGCCAGGGCGCAGGGCGGCGCGCGCCGGGCGCTGGCGCAGATGGAGGATGAGCGGGACGGCGCCCTCGCCGCCCTGGCCGAGGCCCGCGCCGACGCCGCCCGCGCCCCCGCGCTGGCCGCCGAGCGCGACCGGCTGGCCGACCGGCTGGACGGGATGGGAGAGCGCCTTTCCGCCGCCGCCGCCCATGCCGCGGCGCTGGAGGCCCGGGCCGAGCGGATCGCGCCGCTGGAAACCCGCCTCGCGCGGCTGGAGGAGGAGCGGGACGCCCTGCGCGCCGCCCGCGACGCGGCCCTGCGCAAGGTCACGGCGCTGGAGGCCGCGGCCGAGGCCGAGGCCGCCGCGCGGGCCGCGCACGAGGCGCGGCTGGCGGACCTGCGCGCGCAGGTGGATGACCGCCTCGCCAAGCTGGCCGACGATGCGCTGGCCCGCAGCCAGGACCGCCTCGCCAACACCCACGGCGCCGCGCTGGGCGGCGTGGTGGGGCCGCTGAAACAGCAGCTCGACGGGTTCCAGAAACAGCTCGCCATGGCCAATGAAGGCGCCGCGCGCGACCGCGAGCGGCTGAAGGCCGAGATCGACCAGCTCTCGCGCCGCTCCGCCGATCTCGCCAAGGATGCGCGGGACCTTGCGCAGGCGCTCAAGGGCGACACCCGCGCCCAGGGGGCCTGGGGCGAAATGGTGCTCGAGACGCTGCTGGAACGCTCGGGGCTGCGCAAGGGCGAGGAATACGAGGTCCAGGCCCACCGCATCGCCGCGGATGGATCCCGCCTGCGCCCCGACGTGGTGCTGCGCCTGCCCGGCGGGCGCACGCTGGTGATCGATTCCAAGGTCTCGCTGACCGCCTATGCCGAGGCGATGGCGGCCGAGGACGAGGAGACCGCCGCCGCCGCCCGCGCCCGGCACCTCGCCTCGGTGCGCTCCCATGTCGACCGGCTCGGGGCCAAGGCCTACCAGGAGGCGGAGGCGCGCTCGGCCGAGTACGTGGTGATGTTCATGCCCATCGAGGGCGCGCTGGCCGAGGCGCTGCGCGCCGACGGCGCCCTGACGGCGCACGCGCTGGAGAAGGGCGTGACCATCGCCACGCCCACCACGCTGATGATGGCGCTGCGCACGATCGAGAGCGTCTGGTCCATCGAGCGGCGCAACGCCAATGCCGACGCGATCGCCGAGCGGGCCGGGCGACTTTATGATAAGATGGTTCTTGCGGTGGAGAACCTGGACCGTGCCGGGGCCTCCATCGCCCGCGCGGCCGACAGCCACCGGACGGCCATGGCGCAGCTCTCGACGGGGCAGGGCTCGGTGCTCTCCCAGGTCGAGACGCTGCGCAAGCTTGGCGCCAGGACCGCCAAGCGCCTGGCCCCCGCGGCGGCGGGCGGCGCGGAGCTGCAGGACCCTGAAGAGACGCCCGCGCCCGAAGCGGCGGAGTGAAATCAGCATTTCCAATTCCCGAATCCGTGATTTGGGGTGGTTTCGGAACCGGATCGTCATTTCTTTCAGAAAGAGTGGTCCTCAACGGCGGACCCGAAGACGAAAGGCTAGATCGATGGGATTCCAGAAAGGTGATGCGGTGAGATGGTACGGCGCCGGCGGCGCGGGCTTCGGCGTGGTGCGCGAGGTCTACGCGGCGATCAGCGGCGTGCACGGTCCCGGCGGCTTCTCCGAGGCGCGCGAGAGCGCGTATCTCGTGGACGGCGCGGGGGGCGAAGTGCTCAAGCGCCAGAGCGAGCTGTCGCTCGACTGATCCCGGCGCGGCGGGCGGATGCGCCCGCCGGACGGCCGAAGACCCGGCGTCCCCGCGCGGGCGGGGGCGGGCAGGGCGCGGCTGCGCCCGCGGGGCGGTCCTTGCCGGACAAGCCCCGGGGAGCGGCGCCGGGCGGCGCGCCCCGGACAAGAGCCCCGGACAAGAGCCCGGGGACGTCCCCCTTGATACGCCCCTGGCCGGCGGCCCCCGGCGGCCCCGCGCTGCGGCGGCGGCGACCGGCGCGGACCCCGGACGGGGCGGGACGCCTCGAAATCGCCTCGAATCCGCGCCGACTTTGGGTTGCGCGCAGACCTCCGCCCCCACATCCTTAACCACATGGACGACCGCGCCATCAGCCCCGAGCGCGCCCCCTCGGCCGCCGTGCCGCTGGAGGCGACGCCCGCCCCCCGGCCCCTGACCCGCGCCGAGATCGCCGCCGACGCGGCGGTGCACGCGGCGGGGCTGGTCCTCGCGCTCATGGGCATCCCGGTGATGATCGTCCTCGCGGCGCTGCTGCATGGCGAGGGGGCGCTGATCGCCGCCGTCTCGGTCTATGGCGCCGCGATGCTGGCGATGTTCGGCTGCTCGGCCGCCTACAACCTGTGCCCCGAGACGCGCGAGCGCGCGCGCGCCGTCCTGCGCCGCTTCGACCACGCGGCGATCTACCTGAAGATCGCGGGCTGCCAGACGCCCTTCGCCGTGCTCGTCGGCGGGGCCTGGTCGGGCTGGGCGCTGGGCGCGGTCTGGGCCGGGGCGCTCGGGGGGGCTGCGGCCAAGCTGATCGCCCCGCACCGGCTGCAGCGCCTGTCGCTCCTGTTCTACATCGCGCTCGGCTGGGCGGGGCTGGCGCTGTTCTTCCCCGGCGCGGGGGCCGAGCCGCTGGCGGCGGCCACCGCTATCCTCGCCCTTGTCGGCGGGCTGACCTACACCGCGGGGATCGGTTTTTTCCTCTGGGAACGCCTGCCGTTTCACAACGCCATCTGGCATGGCTTCGTGGTCGTCGCCACATTCACCTTCTACAGCGCGGTGATCACCGAGGTGAGCCTGCGCGCCTCCTGATCCGCGGGGGGCGCGCGCCCGCGCGCCGCCGCAGACCGCAGGAGACCGCCAGATGCTTCGCCCGGCCCTCGCCGCCCTTGTCGCCGCCGCCCTTCCCGTCCTCGCCGCCCCCGCCTTCGCCGAGCAGGTGGGCGAGGTCGACACCGCCTTCAAGCTGTTCGGCGCCAACCACAAGATCGTGGTCGAGGCGTTCGACGACCCGAAGGTCGAGGGCGTGTCCTGCTTCGTCTCCCGCGCCAAGACCGGGGGCATCTCGGGCTCGCTGGGGCTGGCCGAGGACAAGTCCGACGCCTCCATCGCCTGCCGCCAGGTCGGGCCGATCCGCTTCCTCGACGCGCTCGAGGCAGGCGAGGAGGTGTTCAAGACCCGCACCTCCATCGTCTTCAAGTCGATCCAGGTGGTTCGCTTCTATGACCCCGCGCGGCGCACGCTGATCTACCTGACCTATTCGGACAGGCTGATCGACGGCTCGCCCAAGAACGCCATTTCCGCGGTGGTGCTGGCCCCCTGGGGCGCGCAGGACGCGCCGGGGGCGCCGGTCTATGACGACTGAACGCAGGGGGGCGCGCGCCGGGGGGCGGGACGCGGGGCGGGGGCGTGCTATCTTCCGCGCCATGACACGCGCCTCCGCCCCCCGCCTCGCCCGCCGCGCCGCGCTCTTCGGCGCCGCCGCGCTCGCCCTCGCCCTCGCCGCCTGCACGGGCGGGGGCGAGCGGAGCGCCGCGCCGCCTCCCGGCGTCACCTTCCACGCGCTGCCCTCGGGCGAGGCGCTCAGCTTCGCGGAGGTCGCCGCCCGGGCCCGCGCCGCCGAGCTGGTGATCGTGGGCGAGATCCATGACCAACCCGTCCACCAGCAGGTGCAGGCGGCGCTGATCTCCGCCATCCAGGCCCGCGCCGCGGCGTTCGAGATGGTCCCGCGCGCGCGCGAGGCCGCCCTCGCCGAGCTGCGCGCCGCCGGAGGGCCGGAGGCCGCGGGGGCGAAGACCCGCGAGGCCGCCGCCTGGGACCGCTACGCCGCCTGGGCGCCGCCGATCGAGGCCCTCGCCCCGGACGCCCCCGCGCTCGGCGCGGGCCTGCCGCGCAGCGCGCTGCGCCTGGCGATCAAGGAGGGGGCCGCCGCGGCCTTCGAGGGCGACGCCGCGGCGTATGCCCTCGACACGCCGCTGCCCGCAGACATGGCCGAAGCGATGCGCGTCGAGCAGATCGACGCCCATTGCGGCGCGCTGCCCGAGGCGATGGCCCCCGGCATGGTCGAGGCGCAGCGCCTGCGCGACGCCGCCTTCGCCGACGCCCTCCTGCGCGCCGTCGAAGCGGGGGATCCCGAGGCCGGGCCGCCGGTGTTGGTCACCGGCAACGGCCATGCGCGCCGGGGCCGGGGCTCGCCCCGCTACATCGCCGCCGCCGCGCCGGACGCGGACCTGCTGGTGATCGGCCAGGCCGCCGCCGCGCCGGGGCAAAGCTGGCAAGAGGCGCTCGCCCCCTGGGCCGCGCAGAACCCGGACGGCCCGGTCTTCGACATCCTCGCGGTGTCCACGCGCGCCCCCGGCGACGGCGCCGATCCCTGCGCCGCCCTGCGCGCCCGGATGCAGAACAAGGCGCAAGCGGCGCAATAGGCGCGGGCGCCCAGCCGTTCCGCGGGGTTTCGAAGGGGGACATGCCCCCTTGGTCGGGGGGCATCGGGGGGCGGAAGCCCCCCGAATATCCACCCCAAAACAAATCGCCGCCCCGTCCGGGGATTCGGACGGGGCGGCCTTCGCATGGACGGATCGGGAGCGGGTGGGTGAGGTGTCGCGCTCCGTCCACGCGGGTTCGGTCAGGGCCTCGGCGCCGCGGCGCCGGGCCCCTTATTCAAACAGGAAGTCGGCGCGCGAGAGATCCTCGGCCGCCACCCCTACCAGGGTGATCGAGTTGATCAGCGGATCGCCCATGTGCACCACCGCGCCCTGCGCGCCGTTCTCGATCACCAGCTGGCCCATGCCCGCCGGGCCGCCGTCGAAGGCGATCAGGTCGCCCTTCTGGTCGAAATCGAGGATCACGTCGCGCCCGAACGGGCCGCCGAAGCGGAACACGTCCGCGCCGCCGCCGCCGACCAGGATGTCGTTCCCCGCGCCGCCGATCAGCGTGTCCGGGCCCCGGCCGCCGTCGAGATAGTCCGAGGCCCAGCCGCCATCGAGGTGGTCCGCGCCTTCGTCCCCGAACAGGAAGTCGTCGCCGCCATTGCCGTAAAGCGTGTCCTTGTGCCCGCCGCCGCGGATCTCGTCATTGCCGAGCCCGCCCTCGATCACGTCGTCGCCGAGCGCGCCCAGCAGCACGTCGTCGCCGCCGTCGCCCCAGATCTGGTCGTCACCATTGCCGCCGCCGATCCAGTCGTTCCCGCCGCCGCCGAACAGGTTGTCGAAGCCCTGCTGGCCGTAGATCTCGTCGTCATCCTCGCCGCCCCAGGCGGTGTCGTGGCCATAGCCCGCGCGGATCAGGTCGCGCCCCGCGCCGCCGTCGATCCGGTCGGCCAGCATCCCGCCGCGCAGGATGTCGTTCCCCTCGCCGCCGTCGATCACGTCGCGCCCGTTCCCGCCCTTGAGGTGATCGTTGCCGAGGCCGCCGGTCAGCACGTCGTGATCGGCGCCGCCGCGCAGCTCGTCATCGCCGTCGCCGCCGTCGAGCACGTCATCATCCGCCCCGCCCAGCAGCAGGTCGTCGCCATCCTCGCCCCAGAGCGTGTCGGCGCCGCCCTGGCCGAAGATCCGGTCCGCGCCGCCGCCGCCGCGCACCGTGTCCGCGCCCTTGCCGGCATAGACCAGGTCGTCGCCGTCGCGGGCGAATTCCACCAGGTCGAAGCCGCCCTCGTCGGGCCGCGCCACCATCAGCAGGGCGCTGCCGCCCATCTCCACCGCCTCGAGCGCGCCGGTCAGCGCGTCCTCGCCCAGCGAGACCGCGCCGTATTCGCTCAGCGCCCCGCCGGCGCCGATCTCCATCAGCCGCACCCGGTCCGAGCCGTCCGAGACGGCGAGGAAATCGGCCGCGCCGATGCGCAGCTGGGCCACGTGGCTGATGTCGCCGCGCTCATAAAGGCGGGTCAGCTGGCCATCGGCCGAGAGGCGGTAGGCCACCAGCATGCCGCGGTCGGTGGCGGCGTAGACCAGCGCCTGGCCGACCTGCTCGATCACCGCCATCGAGGTCGCGCCGGCCAGGTCGAACCCGGTCTCGTCATCTGCAAAGCTGCGCCCGTCGACCTCGACCAGCCCGCCCGCCTCCCGGCGCCACACGGTCAGCCCGCCGTCGCGGGACGACAGGGTGAGCACGAAGCGCCCGTCCAGGGACACGGTCTCGATCGCCGCGACGTCCGACAGGCGGGTCTCGACGCTGTCCTCGATCCGCTCCTGCAGCGACAGCGCCGCGCCGTCCCAGAGGTAATGGGTCAGGCCGTCCTCGTCCCAGCCGCCGATCAGCAGGTGCAGGTCGGACCCCTCGGACCAGGAGGCGAAGGCGCCGGGGCGCGCCAGCCCGTCGCCGCCCATCGCGTAGGCGGTGTCGACGAGACGCGGCCGCCCCGCGTCGTCGATGCGCGAGAGCGAGACGCCCCAGCCGCCGGTGACCAGCCACGCGGCGCCGTCATGGCGCAGCGCGTGGACGGCGCGGGCGCCGGTCAGCACGGGTTCGTAATAGTAGTTGGCCGACTGGGACCAGACGCCCAGCAGGGCGCCGCTCCCGTCCACTTCCCAGCCCGCGACGCCGCCGCGGCCCAGGGTGGCGTCGGCGCCGTAGAACACGACATGGCCGTCGATCTCGGCCGCCGCGGCCAGGGTCGGGGCGCTCAGCGCGCCGAACTCGGCCGAGCGCACGCCGTCGGCCACGCGCATCAGCGTGCCGGCGGTCTCGCGGTCGGCATAGATGAAGTCATCGCCGTCGCCGCCGCGCAGGTACTGGCGGCCGGCCCCGCCGACGATGGCGGGGCTGGAGGCGGACACGGTTTCTGACAGGGCCGCATACACGGCCGGAACGCTGCGGGACATGACGCACCCCGTTTTCCCAAAGCTTACGCAACAAGCAACTCACCCGGGGCAGACATTCGCCGATGCCGCTGAAGCAGGGGTAAACGCCTGTCCTTAACAGCGTTTCCGGGGATTAACCCTGCGCCCGGGGGCGGCCCGGCGCGGCCCGCGCGCGCGGCTTTCGAAGCGTCGCGGCACCCGCTATACCTGCAGCCGAAATGACCAGCTTCGCCGCCAATCCCCGCGCCCCGCGCGCCCGCCGCGCCGCCCCGCGCGCCGTTGCCCGGGCCGCCATCCGGGCCCTTGCGCTCGCCGTCGGCGTCCCCGTCGTCGCCGCCGCCGCGCCCGCCGCCGCCCAGGCGCCGGGCCCCGTCGCCATCGCCGGCTACACGGTGGTCAACGGGCGCGAGATCCCCGAGCCGCTGGCCGGGCTGCGCGGCGACCCGCTGCGCGGCGAATCCCTGTTCCGGGACCGCGAGACGGGGGGCTGCGCCGCCTGCCACCGCATCGCGGGCGAGGGGCTGTCGCCCTATGCGCCGCAGGTGGTCCTCTCGGCCCTGCCGCCGGAGCCGGACCCCGAGCCCGGTCCCGAACTGGCCCCGCCGCCGCCGGACGAGATCGAATCGCTGCCCGAGGCGCCGCGCCGGGCGCCGCTGCCGCGCTGGCGCGAGGATGCGGTGGCCGAGCTCGAGGCCGAGGCGGAGGCGGCCGCCGAGGCGGGGCTCGACGGGCCGCGCATCGACGCGCCGCTGGCCGCCGATTACGCGCTGGCCGAGGGGCCGGACCTGACCGGCATCGGCGTGCGGATGCGCGCCGGGACCATACGGCTGTGGATCGTCGAGCCGGGCTTCTTCGGGGCCTCGGCCATGCCCGCCTTCCACGCGGTCGATTTCGACAAGGCGCGGGTGCAGCCGGACCTGCGCCAGCCCTGGCTGAGCCCGCAGCAGGTCGAGGACGTGCTGGCCTATCTCCTCTCGGTCGCGCCCGGGGCGGGGCAGGAGGCGCCGCCGGACGTCGTGGAGACGCCGGAGGAGGAGGAGGCCGACGCAGCGCCGACCGCCCCCGCCTCCGCCCCCGCGCCCGCAGCGCCCGAGGACGAGGCCGCGCAGGACGGCGCCGCCGAATAGGCCCCCCGCGCCGCCCACGCAGAGGTGACCGCCCGCGCGCCCGCGTCCCGGTGACCCGGGGGCCGCGATGGGCTATCTGCGCTGCATCGCCACCACCGAAAGGCCGCGCCTGAATGGAGTCCATCGGCATCCTCACCGCCTTCATCGGCGGGCTGCTCAGCTTCCTGTCGCCCTGCGTGCTGCCGCTGGCGCCGCCCTATCTGGCGTTCCTGGCGGGCACGACGCTTGACCAGGTGTCGGGCGAGGAGGTGGACGCGAAGGTCGCCCGGCGGGTGCAGATCGCGTCGCTGTTCTTCGTCGCGGGGCTCGGGACGGTGTTCGTCACCCTCGGGGCCACCGCCTCGGCGCTCGGGCAGGCGCTGGCGATGCACAAGTACCTGCTGGGGCAGATCGCGGGCGGGGTGATCGTGCTGATGGGCCTGCATTTCCTCGGGATCATCCGCATCCCGTTCCTGTACCGCGAGGCGCGGCTGCAGGGCCCGGCGCAGGCCGGGAGCTATGGCGGCGCCTACGTGATGGGCCTCGCCTTCGCCTTCGGCTGGACGCCCTGCATCGGGCCGATCCTCGGCTCGATCCTCGGGCTCGCGGCGCAGGAGGACAGCATCGCCCAGGGCGTCGCCATGCTCTCGGTCTATGCGCTGGGCCTCGGCACGCCCTTCGTGCTGGCGGCCTTCTTCGTCAAGCCGTTCCTGGCCTGGGCCACGCGCTTCCGCCGCCACATGGGCATGGTCGAGAAGGCGATGGGCGCGATGCTGATCGCCGTCGGGATCCTGATGATCTCGGGCAGCTTCTCGGACATCTCCTACTGGCTGCTGGAGACCTTCCCCGTGCTCGGCACCATCGGCTGATCGTCCGCGTCGGGGGCCTCGGCCGCCGCCAGCCTCTCCTGCAGGTCGGCCAGCACCGCGAGGCGGATGGCCGAGGCCAGCCCCACTTCCGGCGGCCGCCCGGCGTCGATGCGCGCGGCCAGCGCGTTGAGCGGCAGGCCGCGTCGCGCGGCCAGCGCCCGGAACGCCTCCCAGAACGCCGGTTCCAGGCTGACCGAGGTCCGGTGCCCCATCAGCGTCAGCGAGCGCTTGGCGGGTGGGGCGGGGGCGCTCATGCGTCTTCGCCGCCCGTGTCGTCGCCCGTGTCGCCATTCGTGTCGTCGCCCGTGGCGTCGTCGCCGTCCCGCTCGCGCCTGTGGCCGTTGATCTTGCGGATCCCGGCCTCGCGCTCGGCGTCGTCGCGGGCCTTCCCGGCCTTGCTGCGCCCGTGCTTCGCGGCGTTGGCGTCGCCCTTCGCCCGCGCCTCGGCGCGGGACTTCGCCTTGCGGGCCTGCCGCAGGTTCACGATCTCGGCCATGCGCGCTCCTTCCATGCTGGGGCCAATATAGCGCCCGCGCGGAGCGGGGGGGAGGGGTTGCCCCGCCCCCCGCGCGCGGTCCATCTATGCTCCCGAACGCGAGGCAAGGACAGGAGGGCGCGGCATGGGCCCAGAAGGCAGGGCGGAGGACAAGCACGACCCCAGGGGCAAGGTGCGGCTGAAGCTGGCCGGGGACGTGACCGGGGGCGCGGTGTTCTCGGACTGCGGGCGCTACCGTCCGATGCTGACGCGCGACCTGGCGGGGGGCGAGGGGATGATCCTGTGGATCGGGATGAACCCCTCGACCGCCGCCGCCGACGTGGACGACCCGACCGTGCGGCGCGAGACGGACTTCTCCCGCCAGTGGGGCTTCGGGCGCTTCGTGAAGTGCAACGTCATGGATTACCGCGCGACGCACCCGAAGGACCTGGTCGCGCCCGGCGTCGCGCCCTGCAGCCCCGCGAACCTGCCGCTGATCCGCGAACAGGCGGCCGGGGCCGGGCGCATCATGCTCGCCTTCGGGGCGCTGGCGCCGAAGCTGCAGGTCCATGGACAGGCGGTGGTGGAGGCGCTGCGGGCCGACGGGCATGACCTCTGGTGCCTCGGCCTGACCAAGGCCGGGGCGCCGCGGCACCCGCTCTACATGCGTAAGGATTCGACACCGATTCGCTTCGACGGGACCTGATTCGAGCCGCGGCGGGATCGGGTCTTCATTTCCGGTTCATTAAAGGCCAGCATAGCGAGCGAAAAATCGGCGGATCGTCGCTGCCATACGACTAATGTACATGAATTATCGGCGCCCGGCTGAACACTCCTACAGTTCGCTTTGAAAAGGTTCATTCAGGCTTGCTCTTAAGCGGGTTTTCGCCCATCTAGTGGTCAACCGCAACGGGCACCCCGCACTTGTAAGCGTACCTCGCGGGGGTCCGCGGTTTGAATGAAGCGTAGCGTACAGAGTTGAAAACCTGCTTGCAGAGGCCGGCGTACCCCACGCGCCGGCCTCTCTCGCGTTTCAGGGGGGCCGCCGCCGCGGCCCGCCCGGCGCGCCTTCACCGCCCCCTCCCGGACATGCGAAACGCCCGCCCCGTTTCCGGGGCGGGCGCATCATCCTGAAGGTCCGGCGCGGTTAAGGCGCGGATCACTTCGGGGCGATCATGTCCTGGGGCTGGACCACGCGGTCGAAGGTCTCTTCGTCCACGAAACCGAGCCGGATCGCCTCTTCCTTCAGGGTGGTGCGGTTCTTGTGCGCGGTCTTGGCGACCTTGGTGGCGTTGTCATAGCCGATCTCGGGCGCCAGCGCCGTCACCAGCATCAGCGATTCCCACATCAGCTTGGAGATGCGGTCCTCGTCCGCCTCGATGCCCACCACGCAGTTGTCGGTGAAGGCCGAGGCGGCGTCGCCCAGCAGCTGCATGGACTGCAGCAGGTTGTAGGACATCATCGGCTTGTAGACGTTGAGCTCGAAATGCCCCTGGCTGCCTGCGAAGCCGATGGCGGCGTCGTTGCCCATCACGTGGGCGCAGACCTGGGTCAGCGCCTCGCACTGGGTCGGGTTCACCTTGCCCGGCATGATGGAGGAGCCCGGCTCGTTCTCGGGCAGCAGCAGCTCCCCGAGGCCGCAGCGGGGGCCGGAGCCCAGCAGGCGGATGTCGTTGGCGATCTTGAACAGCGACGCCGCGACGACCTTGAGGGCGCCGGACATCTCGACGATGGCGTCATGGGCGGCCAGCGCCTCGAACTTGTTCGGCGCCGTCTCGAACGGAAGGCCGGTCATCGCGGCGGCTTCCTCGGCGAACTTCTCGGCGAAGCCGATCCTGGCGTTCAGCCCGGTGCCCACGGCGGTGCCGCCCTGCGCCAGCTTGTAGATGTTCGGCAGCGCGCGCTCGACCCGGTCGATGCCCTGCGCGACCTGGAAGGCGTAGCCGCCGAATTCCTGGCCCAGCGTCAGCGGCGTCGCGTCCTGGGTGTGGGTGCGGCCGATCTTGATGATGTCCTTGAACTTCTCGGCCTTCAGCGCCAGCGCGGCGTGCAGCTTGCGCAGCCCCGGCAGCAGCACGTCGCGCGCCTGCATGGCGGCCGAGATGTGCATGGCGGTCGGGAAGGTGTCGTTCGAGGACTGCGAGCGGTTGCAGTGGTCGTTCGGGTGCACCGGGGTCTTGGAGCCGAGCTCGCCGCCCAGCATCTCGATCGCGCGGTTCGAGACGACCTCGTTGGCGTTCATGTTGGACTGGGTGCCGGACCCGGTCTGCCACACCACCAGCGGGAAGTGATCGTCGAGCTTGCCCTCGGCCACCTCGGTGGCGGCGGCGACGATGGCGTTCCCGATCTCTTCCTCGAGATTGCCCAGCGCCATGTTGGCCTTGGCGGCGGACGCCTTGATCACGCCGAGGGCGCGGACGATGTAGACCGGCTGCTTCTCCCAGCCGATGGGGAAGTTCATCAGCGAGCGCTGGGTCTGGCAGCCCCAGTACTTGTCTGCGGGAACTTCGAGCGGGCCGAAGCTGTCGGTCTCGGTGCGGGTGGCGGTCATGGGCCTCGTCCTCCACGGCGGGTTGGGGGTCGGGGGGCGGTATACACCGGCGCCCAGTCCCGCGGCAATGCGGCGGGTGAGGCGCCGCGCCGGGGCGCCGCCGCCGGGGATGCGGAACGCTTGACCGCGCCGCGGCGGGCGGGGCAGCTTGCGGGCCAGCCCATGGGAGGGGACATGAACCAGGAACACGCGGCGCGGATCGCGCAGCTCGAGATGGCGCGGCCCGCGCTGGACGATCACCGGCGGGCGGCGAAGCGGCGGATCCCGCGGGTGGCGTGGGAATATCTCGACAGCGGGGTGGCGGCGGAAAGCGGCCTCGCGCGCGACCGGGCGGGGTGGGAGGCGGTGACGCTGACCCCCCGGCACCTCGCGGACATCTCCGCCCCCGACACCGCGCGCGAGATTTTCGGGCGGCGCTACGTGCGCCCCTTCGGCGTCGCGCCCATCGGCCTCGCCTCGCTGCTCTGGCCGGGGGCCGAGATCATGCTGGCGAAGGCCGCGCGGGCGGCGGGGGGGATCTTCACCCTCTCCACCGTGGCGGGGGAGAGCATCGAGGCGGTGGGCGACGCGGCCCCCGGCTCCTGGTTCCAGCTTTATGCGCCCAATGACGCCGAGATGCGGGCCGACATCGTGGCGCGCGCGCAGGCGGCGGGGTTCGGCGCGCTGCTGGTGACCTGCGACGTGCCCATCCCCTCGCGCCGCGAACGCCAGCGGCGGGCGGGCGTGGGGATGCCGCCGAAGATGACCCCGGCGATGATCGCGGACCTTCTGATGCATCCCCACTGGCTCGCCGCCACCCTGCGCCGCGGGGTTCCGACCTTCGAGACGCTGGTGAAATACGCGACGCCCGAGGACATGCGCGACGTGGCCGCCTTCGTCGGGCGGCGGATCAACCAGCGGATCACGCCGGAGATCCTGGCCGAGCTGCGCCGCCAGTGGGACGGGCCGCTGGTGGTCAAGGGCGTGCTGGGGGTCGAGGACGCGCGCGCGGCGCTGGAGGCGGGGGCGGACGGCGTCGTCGTCTCGACCCATGGCGCGCGCCAGTTCGATGCGGCCCCGAGCAGCGCCGAGGCGCTGGTGCGGGTGAAGGAGGCGGTGGGCGACCGGATGACGGTGCTGGCGGATTCGGGGCTGCGCTCGGGGCATGACCTGGCGCGGGCCTATGCGCTGGGGGCGGATGCGTGCCTGCTGGGCCGCCCCTTCATCTGGGCCGCCGCCTCGGCCGGGGCGGCGGGAGCGGCGCATGCCTTCCACGCGCTGGGGGATGAGCTGACCAACGTCATGCACCAGCTCGGGGCAGGGCGGCTGGACGACCTTCCGGGGCGGCTCGGCCAGGGCTGATCGGCGGGGGCTGAGCTTCCTCCCGGGACGACTCGAACCTGCCGCCCGCGCCCCCTGATCCGGGGCGCGGGCGGCGTCGTTCTGGCCCATGGGGAACAGATCGGTAAACTTTTTAGCTTGAGGTTTCGTCTGAGGGGTTTCGCCCTTGGCGCTGATTTCGCGTGAGAAATCGTGATTTCACAATGAAAAACCGCAATTTGCACATGTGATGGGCGGCATTTTCCCGCTTGAAAGAGTGAACAGATCGGTACATCTCTGGCATCACCGGGTGAACAGATCGGTTCACCCCCCCGCCACACCCACTGGGCGCCGGACACCTCCCGGCGCAATCGCTGGAAGGAGACCCGCACCATGTGCAACGACCCGCATTCCCATCCCGTCCCCGCCATCATCGACAATTCCGACCTCCAGGCCGAGCACGCCGCGCACGCCCGGCTCTCCCGCCGCTCGGTCCTGTCCGGCGCCGTGGCCGCCGCCGGCGCCGCCGCGGGGGCGGCCCTCGCCGGTCAGGCCCGCGCCGCCGTCGGCGACGATCTCGCGAAATATGCCGAGCCGTCCGAGCCGGCGCTGCCGCCCTCGACCATGGCGCTGGAGAAGGGCCGCGCCGCCCTGCTGGTGGTCGACCCGCAGATCGACTTCCTCTCGCCCGAGGGCGTCGCCTGGGGCGTGGTCGGCGAAAGCGTGACCGAGCATGACGTGGTCGCGAACCTCGCCCGCCTCTTCGCCGCGGCCAAGCGGGCCGACATGCCGGTGATCATCTCGCCTCACTATTACTACCCGCATGACCACGCCTGGAAATTCGAGGGCGCGCTGGAAAAGGCCATGCATTCCATCGGCATGTTCGACACGCCGGGGCCGCTTTCGACCGACGCGATCCCGGGCTCGGGCGCCGATTTCATGCCCGAGTACCGGGACTACATCTTCGACGGCAAGACGATCATCACCTCGCCGCACAAGGTCTACGGGCCGGAGCAGAACGACGCGACGCTGCAGCTGAGGAAGCTCAAGGTCGACCAGGTGATCCTCGCGGGCATGTCCGCGAACCTCTGCGTCGAGAGCCACATGCGCGAGTTCCTCGAGCAGGGGTTCGAGGTCGCCGTGGTCAAGGACGCCACCGCGGGGGCGAAGGTCCCCGAGGGCGACGGCTACCACGCCGCGCTGATCAACTTCCGCATGATGGCCAACGCCGTCTGGACCTCGGCCGAGGCCGTGACCCGCATGGGCGCCCTCGCCGCGGGCTGACGCCCCACACCCCTCCGCACGGCCCCCGCCACGCCTCCCGCCGACCCGGCGGGGGAGGGGGCCGCGCGCATCCCAAACCGAAAACCCAAGGAGAACCCCGATGAAAACCGCCCTGATCCTGCCCGCCCTCGGCTTCGCGCTGCTCGCCGCCGGCTACATCACCCCCGCCTTCGCGGCGGATGAGGTCAACGTCTCGCTCGGGACCACGGTCGAGGGGCGCCACGTCGCCCTTCGCGGCTATGACGCGGTGGCGCTTTCCACCGGCAAGGGCCGCGTCGACGGCCGCGCCGCCTACACCCATGTGCACGAGGGCGTGGCCTATTACTTCGAGACCGAGGCCTCCCAGGCCGCCTTCGCCGCCGACCCCGACCGCTACCTGCCGCGCTTCGGCGGCTTCTGCACGCTGGGCGTCGCGCTGGGCAAGAAGCTCGACGCCGCGCCGCGCTGGGCGGATATCGTCGACGGCAAGCTCTACGTGTTCCTGAACGAGGCTGTGTACCGCATGTATGAAGAGGACAAGGTCGGCTGGATCGCCAAGGCCTACAAGGCCTGGGACGGGCTGAAGGCGCTGCCGGTGGCCGAGGCCAACAGCTGAAGACGCCGAGGCGAGTGGGGGGCGGCGGGGGCGGCCCGCCCGCCGGGCCGCCCCACGCCGTCGCGCCCCGCGGGGCCTGCGCGCCGGACGCCCGGCCCGGAGGCCCGCTGCGACGGCTGCGCCCCGCCGCCGGTCTGCGCGCGCGGGGCCTGCCTCGCGCTCATCCTCGCCCCGTTCCGGCCCGAGCGCCGGGGCGGGGTTTCTTGCGCAGGGCCGCGCCTTACTCCGTCAGCGGCGCCCCCAGCGCGGCGGCCATGGCGGCGATGGCGGCCAGCTGCGGCGCGTCCTTGGCGAGGTACCCCGCCCCGCTCACGTCCCACCAGGCGAACTGCGCGTCGGAATAGCCCCACCAGTCCCAGCACCCGTCCGGGTTGCCGTTATAGAGGTTCAGAAAGCTCGACGGGAACGCCATGGCCTGGGGGTAGAGCACCACGATCCGGTTGCTCTCGGCCCAGCGGTTGTAGCCGGTCAGGCGCGGGTAGCGGCTGCCCATCACGTCGCCGTCGGCGCTGGCGAAGGGCCAGCTGCGGCCCTGCTTGCAGCCGTGGAAGGCGATGTGCAGGCGGCAGGTCTCGCCGCTTTCGCAGGCTTCGGGGATATAGGCGTAGGCCTTCGGGTCCATGCCGATGGCGCCGCCCGTGTAGAGCGCCTGGTCGAATTCCAGCAGGCGGTCCGGGTCGGGGGTCCCCGCCGGGTCCAGCGGCCCCAGCAGATGCGCCAGGATGTCATGCGCCTGGTCCACGTCCGCCCCCGCCACGTCGCAATCATTGAGGAAATCGGGCTCGGTCGTCGCGCAGGGCACGTCGCCGCGCGGGGTCAGGAAGGCGTGGCCGGAATCGATGTCGGTGACGTAGTTCGCGGCCGCGTCGGGGATGCCGATCGCCTCGTAATACGCGTCGAGCGCGTCCATCGCCGGGCGGTGCACCGTCTCGTCCGATTCGCCGTGATAGAGGTAGACGCGGTCGTCGAGCAGCCCCGCCGGGTCGTCGATATGGCCCCCGGCGGCCATCGCGGCGACCTCGGCCTCGGCCCCCGCGGCGGTCGGGGCGCCGATGGTCTGGGCCATGCATTTCTGCAGCGCGACAAGCGCCCGGTTGGGCCAGCCGTTGGCGCAGCCATAGACCCCGCCCGCGACCACCCCCGCGCCGGTGATGCGGGACGAGAACGCCGTCTGCACCTGCACCGTCATGTAGGCGCCCGAGGAGAGGCCCGAGACCGTCACCCCCGGCTCCAGCGACAGCGCGGGCAGGGGCGTTTCGGCGGAAGCGGGCGCGGCGAGGGCCAGTGCGACAAGGGGCGGGGCGAAAAGGGCCGGGGCGACAAGGGACGGGGCGACAAGGGGCTGGGCGGCGAGGCAGGCGAGGGCGGCGGCGGCATGGGGGCGCATCGGCGTGGCTCCGTCTGTCAGGGCCGGGGCGGCGGGGAGGTCGCGCCAAGTCTACACGTTTTGCGTGCGCTGCAGCATGAACGCCGCCGCAGCGCAGCGTGAAAAATGCCGCGCCCGGTCGCGCGCGCCGCGCGACGGCGCCTTGAAGCGCGCCGCGCGGCGGGCCATATATGGGCTGTCTCCTTTCGGGGGGACTATGGCGATAAACGCGCACGGAATAAGCGGATCGGACCCGGGGGCGGTACCCGGCGGCTCCACCAATCACCCCTCCCGGCGATCATTGGACGCGGCGGGATCCAAGGGGCGGCATGGGGCCGAAACAGGATCGACGGACGTGTAAAGGTGTTGCTTTCGCTCGGTGAGCTACCACCGTTACCGGTGCAAAACGTACAGTTGCCAATGACAACCGTGCTCCGGTGGCCGTCGCTGCGTAATGCAGCGCCCAAACCGAAACTTAAGTCCTTGCGCTTAGCGGCGTAAGGCGGGGCTCGCAGGCGCCTGGCAACAGAAGCCTGCACTTTCCTCTTTCCCGGGACCCGACCGCTTCGCGCGCGCTTCTGTGCGCCGCCGCCCGCGCGTGCGCGCGCGCCGCGCGGCCCGCCCCCGCGACCTCCCGGCGCAGGCGGCGAAGGGGATGGTTTTCGCGCCGCCGGGCGCCTTCCTTCGCCTGCAGAATCGGATAAGGTTCGCATATACGAGCCAGAGACGGGCCGAATGGAGGCGGGATGACCGAGGGTCATATCGATTACGGTGGAATGATGCAGCGCGCCCTGCGCGGCGTGCTGGCCGAGGCGCTCGGCCTGGTGGCCGAGAGCGGGCCGATCGGCGGACACCACTTCTACATCAAGTTCGACACGACCCATCCGGGCGTGACCATGCCGGACTGGTTGAAGGCGCAGTTCCCCGAGGAGATCACCATCGTGCTCGAGCACGAGTTCTGGGATCTCGCGGTGACCGCCGACCGGTTCACGGTGACGCTGTCCTTCTCGGACCGCCCGGCGACGCTGGTGGTGCCGTTCGACGCGGTGCTGCAGTTCGTCGATCCGCACGCGGAGTTCGGGCTGAAATTCGACGGGCACGAGGTGGATGACGAGGACGAGGCCCCGGAGATCCCGGAGGAGCTGGATCCCGATCCCGAGCCGGATCCGCCCCGGGGCGGCGGCGACGTGGTCAGCCTCGACCGCTTCCGCAAGGGCTGAACGCCCCCGCAATGCGACAAGGGCCGCGCCCCGGGCAACGGGGCGCGGCCCTTTGTTTTGCGCGGCACGCCTGCCACGGGGAGCGAGGGGGAGAGAGGGGCTCGCCCCTCTTTCCCCATCGCAGGCCCGCAAGGGCCATCACCCCCCGTATTTCTCCAGGAACGCCTCGACCGACAGCGCCCGGAAATCCGGCAGCGCCGCCAGGATCGCCTCGTGGTCCCAGTCCCACCAGGCCAGCGCCATCAGCCGCTCCGCCACGGCCTCGGGGTGCCGGCGCTTGATCGGCGCCGCCGCCACGCCGCCCACCACGGTGTAGGGCGCGACATCCTTCGACACCACGGCCCCGGCGCCGACGATGGCCCCGGTCCCAACCGTCACCCCCGCCAGCACCACCGCGTTGTGCCCGATCCAGGTGTCATGCCCGATCAGGCAAGGCTGGCCCCGGCGCCATTCGAAGAACGCCGCCTCGTCCTCGGCCCCGTCCCAGTAATCCGAGGCGCGGTACATGAAATGGTGCTGCGAGGCGCGCCAGTGCGGGTGGTTCCCGGGATTGATCCGCACCCCCGAGGCGATGTTGGCGAACTTGCCGATCCGGCTGTCCGTCACGTCGTTGTTCCCGGCGACATAGGAATAGTCGTCCATCTCGGTGCGCACCAGCAGCGCGCCCGCCATCACCTCGGTATAGCGCCCGAGGCGGCAGTCCACGACGCGCGCGCCCTCATGCACCAGCGGGGTTTCGGAGAGCTTCGCCATCACCGCCCCCTCAGGCCGCCGCCGGGGCGGGCAGGGGGCCCGCGGCGGCCTTCGCCCCGCGCGCCGCCGCCTTCTCGGCCCCGCCGTCGATCAGCCGCCGCCGCAGCCGGGTCGAGACCGCGTCCATCACCGAGACCAGCGCGATGGTCAGCGCCACGATCCAGGCCGTGTTCTCCCAGTCGCGCGAGGTGCGCATGGTCTCGACCAGCATCAGCCCGATGCCGCCCGCGCCCAGCGCGCCGATCACCGTGGCGGAGCGCACGTTGGATTCGAGGTAATAGAGCCCCTGGCTGACGAACACCGGCGCGATCTGCGGCAGCACGCCGTAGCGCCATTTCTGCAGCCGCGTCGCGCCCGCGGCGTGGACGCCCTCGATCTGCTTCTCGTCCACGTTCTCCAGCGCCTCAGAGAACAGCTTGCCCAGCGTGCCGGTGTCGGTGAAGGCGATGGCCAGCGCGCCGGTGAGCGGCCCGAGCCCGAAGGCCCGGATGAAGATCAGCGACCAGATCAGCATGTCGATGCCGCGCAGCAGGTCGAACAGCCGCCGCACCGCGAAGCGCACGGTCCCCGAGGGCGAGAAGTTGCGCGCCGCCAGCGCCGCCAGCGGCAGCGCCACGAAGGCCGCGGTCAGCGTGCCCAGCACCGCCATCATCAGCGTCTCGAACACCGCCACGAACACCGCCCGGTGCTGCCATTCCTGGTTGCCGAGGAACTCCTGCACCATGAACCAGGCGTTGGACATCCCCGGCTCGATCCGGTCGGCGGAGAGCGCCAGCGCCGCCAGCTCGCCCCAGCCCAGCCCCTGCAGGGGCGAGCGGAAGTCGAACCAGAAATGCTCCCAGCCGAAATGGAACCGGTGCAGCTCGATCTTGGCGCGCGAGACCTGCGCGCGCGGGCCCATCGGCGTGCGCGCGTCCAGCTTGTTGCCGCGCACGATCAGCCAGTCGGGGACCGGCCCCGCGGGCAGGACCGTCTCGACGCCCGCGGCGGAGGCGGTCGCGGTGATCTCGCCATAACCCGGCACGAAGAGGGCCAGCGTCTTGCCGTCGATCCGCGCGCGCACCCCGTTCCCGAGATCGGCCTGCGCAACGTTCCCGTCGACCTGCGCCCAGACCGGCAGGGCCGCGGGGTCGTAGGTCGCGAGGCGCTCGCCCTCCACCGCCACCTCGATGCCGCCGCGGCGCAGGTCCGCGGTTACGTGGGTCTTGTAGGACACCGCGTCGGAGGCGAGGATCGCGGCGCGCTCGGGGCGGGATTTCTCGATCAGCCCCGGCACGTCGAAGGCGACCCAGGCATAGCCGAGATAGACCAGCGCCAGCGCCGGGAAGCCGATGGTCAGCAGCGACCGGCGGCGGATGCGCCCGCGCGCGGCATCGGGCCCGGCGCCGACCTCGTCCCCCGCGCCGCGGGTCAGCCGCCCCCGCGCCCAGGAGCTGAACTGGTCGATCACGAAGATCGAGGCGAGCAGCAGCACGAACAGCGCCATCGTCTCGTCGCCCGACCCCTTGCCCCAGCCGATGGTGCGCCGAAGCTCGGTGCCGATGCCGCCCGCGCCGACGAAGCCCAGGATGGCCGAGGCGCGCACGTTGATCTCCAGCCGCAGCAGGAAATAGCTCAGCCAGTTCGGCGCCGCCTGCGGCAGCAGCCCGAAGCGGATGCGCTGCAGCCAGGAGGCGCCCCCGGCGGACAGCCCTTCAAGCGGCCCCTGCGCGGCGTTCTCGTTCACCTCGGCGAAGAGCTTGCCCAGCGCGCCCGCGGTATGGAAGGCGACCGCGATCATCGCCGGGACCGGAGAGCCGCCGAGCACGTAGATCAGGAACAGCGCCAGGATCAGCTCGGGGAAGGCGCGCATCACGTCCATGGTGCGGCGGGTGGCCGAGACCAGCCAGCCCGGCGCCCCCAGCCCGCGCGTCGCGGCCAGCGAGAGCGCCACCGCCGCAGCCCCGCCCAGCAGGGTCGCGGTCAGGGCGATGTTCAGCGTCTCGAGCAGGGCGGGCAGGAAGCGGACCAGCAGCCCCGGGAAGCCCGCGCGCTTCTCCCACGCCTCGGCCAACAGGGCGGCGGGATAGTCGAAGAACAGCGGCAGACCCGACAGGAACCCGCCCGAGTTCATCTCGTTGGAGACGTCGTAGCCCGAGACGAGGACCGCGAGGATCAGCAGCGCGCCGAACAGGGTGTAGAGGCGGCGGCGGCGGGCGAGGTCCAGCGCCGCGTGCGTCAGGGCGGCGGTGCGCGCGCCGGTTCGGTCGTCTGCGTCGGCCATGCGAGGGGGTCTCCGGGACATGCGGGCCGGGCGCGGCGGGATGCGCCCGGGCCGCCTGCACGCGCGGCCCGCGGCCGGGAAGCGGCGGCGCGGGGGGGCGGCGGGCGATGAAGGGAAGAAGGGGCGGCGGGCCGATACGCGCCCGCCGGTCATACGCGGCGCGGCCCCGGACGCGCGTCCGGGGCCGCTTTTTCCGACCGGGAGGCGATCAGTTCATCGACTTGAGGCGGCGCGCCTCCACGATGGCCTCGTAGGCGTCATGGGTGATCGGCATGAAGCCCTTGGCGTCGCCCGACAGCACGCCGTAGGCGCAGTCCGGGTCCATCGAGGGCAGGGTGCCCCACAGCGCCACGGTCTTGAACTTCACGTCCGCGGGCAGGGTCTTGCGCAGCACCACCGGGCCCTCGGGGATGACGGGGGAGCGCCAGATCTCGCGGATCTCGGTCATGTCCACCAGGCCCGCGTCGGCGGCCTTGCGCAGGGCGCCCGAGTTGTAGCCGTCTTCCCATTCGCCGAGGCCGTCGGCCCAGGTCACGCCCGCGTCGAAATCGCCGTTGAACACGCCGACGATGGTCTGCTCATGCCCGCCCGAGAATTTCACGTCGCCGAAATACTCGCCCGGCTTCATGGAATACCCGGCCTTGGGGATCTCGATCGACGGGATCAGGTAGCCCGAGGTGGAGTTCGGATCGCCGAAGGCGAAGGCCTTGCCTTCCATGTCGGCCAGCG
Source organism: Rhodovulum sp. DZ06 (assembly GCF_050586345.1). Lineage (NCBI taxonomy): Bacteria > Pseudomonadati > Pseudomonadota > Alphaproteobacteria > Rhodobacterales > Paracoccaceae > Rhodovulum > Rhodovulum sp. DZ06. The sequence goes on along the minus strand of NZ_JBOCEF010000017.1, from coordinate 56,097 downwards.
ATTCGACGCCGGAGTCGTTGCGCGCGAAGCCGATCGAGTAATAGCCGTAGCCGCCGTCGACATTGACCTTCACCAGCGCCGGCTCGACCGCCTCGGGGTCCGACAGGTAGACCTTGGCGTAGCCCGAGGCGCCCAGCCACGCGACGTCGAGATTGCCGCCCAGCAGGCCCTCGATCACGCCGTTGTAGTCGGCCGGGGCGTAGAGCTTCACCGGAACCCCGAGCTGCGCCTCGGTCTTCTCGCGCAGGCACTCATAGGCGCGCAGGCGGTCCGAGGCGTTCTCGCCGCCGAGGATGCCGATGCGGAATTCGGTGATGCCGTCGGCCGCGAGGGCGGGGGCGGAGACGGCGGACCCGGCGAGGGCCAGCGCGAAGGCGGCGTAAGCGGTGCGTTTCATTGGATCGCTCCTGGGGTTGGGATGTGGGGTGTGCCGGGCCCGGGATCGGGACCGCGCATGGGATCACGGATTTCGGAAAAGACCCCGCGCGCGCGGCGCCCCCGGCCCCGGGGCGCGCCGCGCGGCGGGAAGGGGGATCAGGCGGTCGCGCCCGCCTGCACCTGGCGCGCGGCGAGGGAGGCCTGCGCGGCCAGCGCGTCGATGGAGGTGGAGGTGGCGGCCTCCGAGAACTCCGCCCCCGCGCCGTAGATGTCGCGCGCGGCGCCCTCGGTCAGCTGCTCGGCGGTCCCGTCGAACACGATGCGCCCGTCGCGCATCCCGATGATGCGGTCGCAGTACCGGCGGGCGGTGTCGAGCGTGTGCAGGTTGCACATCACCGTCAGCCCGTCCTCCTCGTGGATCGCGCGCAGGGCGTCCATCACCCGGGTGGCGTTGAGCGGGTCGAGCGAGGCGATGGGTTCATCCGCCAGCACCAGTTTCGGGCGCTGCATCAGGGCGCGGGCGATGGCCACGCGCTGCTGCTGGCCGCCGGACAGGGCCTCGGCGCGCTTGAGGGCGTGCTCGGCGATGCCCAGACGTTCGAGCGTGGTGATCGCGTCGCGGATGTCCTGGTCGGGGAACACGTTGAACAGGGACCGCAGGGCGCCGTGGTCGTTGACCCGGCCGAGCATCACGTTGGTGACGACGTCGAGCCGCGGGACCAGGTTGAACTGCTGGAAGATCATCGCGCAGTCGCGCCGCCAGCGGCGCAGGTCGGCGCCGCGCAGGGCGCGGATGTCCTCGCCCCCGACGACGATCTCGCCCTCGGACGCCTCGGTCAGCCGGTTGATCATCCGCAGCAGCGTCGACTTGCCGGCGCCGGAGCGGCCGATGACGCCGATCATCTGCGGGCGGTCCACGAGGATCGTGGCCCGGTCCACCGCCACGGCGTCTCCGAAGCGTTTGGTCAGCGCGTTGATCTTGATGAGCATGAAAGCGGGCCCCTGCGGTTGCGTTGCGGCGCGCACCATGGGGGCTGGCGTTGACGGGGGCGTCTCAGTTCCGTGTCAGTTCGGTAAATGTCGCGTTTCGGCTTTGTGACGGCGGCGCGCGCGCCTCAGAGCCCCTCGGGCGGCGCCTCGTCCCCGGTCAGCACCGACATCCGGTCGGTGCAGAACCAGGAGAGGGCATATTCCACCGGCCGCCCGTCCTCGGCCCGGTTCATGCTTTCGGCCAGCAGCGCCACGCCGCCTTCGGGCATCTGCAGGTGCCGCGCGATCAGCGCGCCGGGGCGGCCCGCGGTCATCCGCGTCCAGGCGCGGCGGTAGTCCTGCACCCCGCAGGCGGCCAGCGCTGCGGTCACGCCGCTTCCCGTGCGCAGCGCCTCGGGCAGGGCCGCCAGGCGCGCGGGGAACGTCATGCGCGAATGGATCACCGGCGCGCCGTCGGCCTCGGACAGCGATTCGACGGCATGCACCAGCTCCCCCTCCGCCAGCTCCAGCGCCAGCGCCTCGGCCCGGCTGGCGCGCACGGTCTCGAGGCCCAGCAGGCGGCGGCCATGGGCCCGGCCGATGGCGGCGATGTTGGCCGAGAAGCGCTGCCGCCCGCCGATGCGGTAGTCGATGCGCCCCTCGGTCACCATCGCCCCCGCGCCGCGGCGCACATGCACCATCCCCGCCTCGGCCAGGTCGCCAACGGCGCGGCGCAGGGTGTGGCGGTTCACCCCGAACCGCTCGGCCAGCGCGTGTTCCGAGGGCAGGCGTTCGCCCGGGCCCCAGCGGCCCTCGGCGATCTCGGTCGCCAGCTGGTCGCGGATCTGCAGCCACAGGGGCGCCCCGCCCGAGCGGGGGTCGAGGGGTGGCGGAGAGGTGTCGGAAGGGGGCATCGGTCGGATCCAGGCTCAGGGCCGCGCGGCGGGAAGGGCGGCGCTGCGCGTCATCAACATGTCACGCAGATCGGCTTGTGTGCGGCGCGGGAATCGCGCATGGTTTGTCTAGTTGTCTAGGAGTGTAGACAAGTGAATGAACCTGTCCAGCCCCAAGGGGCGCCCGAAAATCCTTCCTCCGCCGAGGCCCATCCCGACCCGGCCCGGGCCGCGCGCATGTCGGTGCTGGCCAAGGCCGATCCGGCGGCGCTCGCCGCGGCGATGGAGGCGCTGCCATCCCGGCCCGGCTTCACCTGGCTGCGCCGCCCCGAGCGGGGCGCGGTGATGGTCCGCGGCCGCGCCGGGGGAACCGGCGCGCCGTTCAATCTCGGCGAGATGACCGTGACCCGCTGCACCTTGCAGACCGAGGACGGCGCCGTCGGCCATGCCTGGGTCCCGGGCCGCGACGCGACGCATGCCGAGGCCGCGGCGCTGGCCGACGCCATGGCCCAGACGGACGCGGGCCCGCAGGTCGAGGCGCATGTCCTCGCCCCCCTGCGCGAAGCCGCCGAGGCCGCCGCCGCCGCCCGCGCGGGCAAGGCCGACGCCACGAAGGTGGAGTTCTTCACCATGGTTCGGGGAGACGACTGATGGCCCATGCCGCCGCCGCCCTGTCGGGGGGCTTCGACGACCCCGCCGCCCAGTCCTCGCGCGCCTTCCGGGTGATCCTGGGCGCCATGGCGGCTCCCGGGACCATCGGGCGGGCCGAGGGCGCGGCGCCGCCCGCGCCGGTCTCCCCGGCCATGGGCCTCGTGGCGCTGACGCTCTGCGACGGGGGCACGCCGTGCTGGCTGTCCCCCGCGCTGGCCGCATCGGACTTCCCCGACTGGCTGCGCTTTCATTGCGGCGCGCCGGTGACCGACGACCGCGGGCAGGCCGCCTTCGCCTTCGGGGCGCCCGCCGAGCTGCTCCCCGCCGATTCCTGGCCGATGGGCGATCCCGAATACCCCGACCGCGGCGCCACGCTGGTGCTGGAGGTCCCGGGCTTCGACGGCGCCGAGGCGCGCCTCTCGGGCCCCGGCATCAAGGACGCGGCCGCGCTGCCCCTCGGGAACGCGGCTTCGGACATCGCCGCCCTGCGCGCCTTCAACGCCTACCCGCTGGGCCTCGACCTGATCCTCTGCGCCGGGGACCGCTTCGCGGCCCTGCCGCGCACCACCAAGCTGGAGGGCTGAGCCATGTATGTCGCGGTCAAGGGCGGCGAGAAGGCCATCGACGCGGCCCATGAATGGCTGGCCGAGGAGCGGCGGGGCGATCCCTCGCTCCCCGCCCTCAGCACCGAACAGATCGCCCAGCAGCTGGCGCTGAGCGTCGCGCGGGTGATGGCGGAAGGCTCGCTCTATGACGAGGCGCTGGCCGCGCTCGCCGTCAAGCAGTCCCGCGGGGACCTGGTGGAGGCGATCTTCCTGATCCGCGCCTATCGCACCACGCTGCCGCGCTTCGCCGCCACGCGCCCCATCGACACCGGCGCGATGCGGGCGGAACGCCGGATCTCGGCCACCTTCAAGGATGCGCCCGGGGGGCAGGTCCTCGGGCCGACCTTCGACTACACGCACCGGCTGCTGGACTTCGCGCTGGAGGCCGACGGCGAAATCCCGCCGCTGGCCGCCGCGCCCTCGGCCCCGCAGCCGAAACCACGCATCGCCGATTTCCTCGGGCAGGAGGGGCTGATGCAGGAGGAGCCGCGCAGCGACGCCGCGCCCCCCGACCTGACGCGCGAGCCGCTGGAGCTTCCCGCCTCCCGCGCCCTGCGCCTGCAGGCGCTGGCCCGCGGCGACGAGGGCTTCGCGCTGGCGCTCGCCTATTCCACCCAGCGCGGCTACGCCAATTCCCACGCCTTCGTGGGCGAGCTGCGCATCGGGCTGGTGGATGTGGAGGTCGACATCCCGGAACTGGGCTTCGCGGTGAACATCGCCGAGATCCGGGTGACGGAATGCGAGACGGTGAACAAGTTCGACGGCTCGAAGACCCAGCCGCCGCAATTCTCCCGCGGCTATGGCCTGACCATGGGCCATAACGAGCGCAAGGCCATTTCGATGGCCCTCGTCGACCGGGCGCTGCGCTGGAAGGAGATGGGCCAGGACTTCACCGGCGCCCCGGCGCAGGACGAGGAGTTCGTCCTCTCCCACATCGACAACATCCAGGCGAGCGGGTTCCTCGAGCATATCAAGCTGCCGCATTATGTGGACTTCCAGTCCGAGCTGGCCCTGGTGCGCAAGATGCGCGCCGAGGTGGAGGCCCGGGAGAGCCAGAGGGAGGCCGCAGAATGACCGCAACCAACACCCCGCTTCCGCCCTTGGACGCGCCGCTGCGCTGGTTCGTGGCCTTCTGGGAGGGCGAGAACGCGCAAGGGGTGCGCTTTCGCAACCAGGACCTCGTGCCCGCCGCCGCGGCGGGCGAGGTGGCGGACGCGATCCGCGCCTCCTGGGCCCGCATGGACGCGGACGCGATGGCCCGCGCCATGGCCGACGACCCGGAGATGACCGAGGAGGACTGGGAGAGCGGCGTCGGCACGGTGACGCTCGAAGACGCCGTGCCGGTGGCGACGCTGCCCGAGGTGCGCGCGCTGTCCGAACCCCTGGCCGAGATGCTCGAGGACAACGATTTCGCCGCCGAGTTCGAAGAGGATGGCGGCCCCGACGTGATCAACGGCGAGACGGAGATCCTGGAGGGAAGCGGATGAGCGCGCCCTCAACCAAGAAGCACAAGGACCAGCCAGCCCAGCAGTCCGCGCCGAAGCGGGCCGGCGCGCAACGCCTCGCGCTCCTCCAGCAGCTCCACCGCCGCCGCGGCGTCCTCGCGCGCCTCGGGCGTGCGCTCCGGGTCGGCGGCGCGCAGGCGGGCGCGGGTCAGCACGTGGCGCTCCGCCGCCGCGCCCTTCGCCGGGCCCTTCGCGTTCTGGGCCTCCTCCCACAGGGACCCTCGCATCCGATCCTCCCCATCCACGCCATCCAGAGGTGGGCAAGATGACCGCCGCATACAACTTCGCCTATCTCGACGAGCAGACGAAACGCATGATCCGCCGCGCGCTTCTGAAGGCCGTGGCGATCCCGGGCTACCAGGTCCCCTTCGCCTCGCGCGAGATGCCGATGCCTTACGGCTGGGGCACCGGCGGCGTGCAGGTGACCGCCGCCACGCTGACGCCCGAGGACACGCTCAAGGTCATCGACCAGGGCGCGGACGACACCACCAACGCCGTCTCCATCCGCCGCTTCTTCCAGAAGACCGCCGGCGTCGCGGTGACCGAGGCCACCACCGAGGCGACCGTCATCCAGACCCGCCACCGCATCCCCGAGACGCCGATGGAGGAGGGGCAGATCCTCGTCTACCAGGTGCCGATCCCCGAGCCGCTGCGCTTCCTCGAGCCGCGGGAGGTGGAGACGCGCCGGATGCACGCGCTCGAGGATTACGGGCTGATGCATGTGAAGCTTTACGAGGACATCTCCCGCCACGGGCATATCGCCACCACCTACGCCTACCCGGTGGCGGTCGAGGGGCGCTACGTGATGGACCCCTCGCCGATCCCCAAGTTCGACAACCCGAAAATGTCCGGCGCGCCGTTCCTGCAGCTGTTCGGTGCGGGGCGGGAGCAGCGGATCTACGCGATCCCGCCCTATACCGAGGTCGTGAGCCTGGACTTCGAAGACCACCCCTTCGACCGCGGCCGCCCGGAAGGCGAATGCGCCCTGTGCGGCGAGGATGACGGGTATCTGGACGAGGTCATCACCGACGATGCGGGCGGGCGGATGTTCGTCTGCTCGGACACCGATCACTGCGCGCGGCGCCGGGCGGAGGGCCATGTCGGCCCCCTCGGCGTCCCCGCGCCCGAGGAGGACGCGGCATGAACGCGGTCCAGGACATCATCGAAACCACCGCGGGGGCGGCGGAACGCCCCCTCCTCTCCGTCCAGGGCCTGACCCGGCGCTACGGCGCGCGGATCGGCTGCGCGGACGTGTCCTTCGACCTCTGGCCCGGCGAGGTGCTGGGGATCGTGGGCGAGAGCGGCTCGGGCAAGTCGACGCTCCTCTCCGCCATCTCCGGCCAGGCCGAGGCGGATGAGGGCGCGGTGATCTATGACGACCGCGCCGACGGCCCGGTGGACGTGGCCCGCATGTCCGAGCCGCGCCGCCGCATGCTGATGCGCACCGACTGGGCCTTCGTGCACCAGAACCCGCGCGACGGCCTCCGGATGGGCGTCAGCGCCGGGGCCAATGTGGGCGAGCGGCTGATGGCCGTGGGCGCGCGCAATTACGGGAATATCCGCGCCGAGGCGCTGGACTGGCTCGACCGGGTGGAGATCGCGGGCGAGCGGATCGACGACCGGCCCGCGGCCTTCTCGGGCGGGATGCAGCAGCGGCTGCAGATCGCGCGCAACCTCGTGACCGGCCCGCGGCTGGCCTTCATGGACGAGCCCACCGGCGGCCTCGACGTGTCGGTGCAGGCGCGGCTCCTCGACCTGATCCGCGCGCTGGTGCGCGAGCTGGGGCTCTCGGCGATCATCGTCACGCATGATCTGGCCGTCGTGCGGCTGCTGGCCGACCGGCTGATGGTGATGAAATCGGGCCATGTCGTCGAGACGGGGCTGACCGACCAGGTGCTGGACGACCCGCAGCACCCCTATACCCAGCTGCTCGTCAGCTCGGTCCTGCAGGTGTGAACCCATGATCGAACTTGAGAACGTCGCCAAGACCTTCACGCTCCACGCCCAGGGCGGGAAGCGCATCGCGGTGATCCGCGGCGCGGGCTTCACCGTCGCGCCCGGGGAATGCGTGGCCCTCACCGGCCCGTCGGGGGCGGGGAAATCCACGCTGATGCGGATGATCTGGGGCAATTACCTGGCCGAGGGCGGGCGCATCGCGGTCTGCGGCCAGGAGGTCTCGGGCGCCGATCCGCGCGCCGTCCTGAACCTGCGCCGCACCGCGATGGGCTACGTGAGCCAGTTCCTGCGCGTCACCCCCCGCACCCCGACCCTGACGGTCGTCGCCGAGCCGCTGATGGCCCAGGGCGCGTCGCGCGAGGCGGCCGAGGCGCGGGCGAGGGACCTCCTCTCCCGCCTCAACGTCCCCGAGGCGCTGTGGGAGCTTTCGCCCATGACCTTCTCGGGCGGCGAGCAGCAGCGGGTGAACATCGCCCGCGGCTTCGTCGCCCGGCGCAAGGCGCTGCTGCTCGATGAGCCCACCGCCAGCCTCGACCCGATGAACCGCGCCGTGGTGCTGGGGCTGATCGAGGAGGCGAAGGAAGGCGGGGCCGCGGTGCTCGGCATCTTCCACGACGCCGCCGCCCGCGCGCAGGTCTGTGACCGCGAGGTCGACGTGGGCGCCTTCGCGCCGGGCGCCCCGGGGGCGGCTGCATGACCGCGACGCCCGCATCGACGGGGCAGGGCGCGCGCGCCCGCGGGGTGCTGCACCTCGTGGCCGGGCCGTCCGGCTCCGGCAAGGACAGCCTGATGGAGGCCGCCCGCGCCGCGCGGCCCGACATCCTGTTCCCCCGCCGCACCATCACCCGCGAGGCGGACGCGGGGGGCGAGGACCACATCCCCGCCACCCGTGCCGAGTTCGAGGCGGCGGAGGCGGCGGGCCGCTTCGCGCTGTCCTGGCGGGCCCATGGCCTCGCCTACGGCATCCCGCTCGGCATCGAGGCGGCGCTGTCGGCGGGCCGCCATGTCTGCGTCAACGTCTCCCGCGCCGCGATCCCCGAGGCGCGGGCGCGCTTCGCGCCGATCCGGGCGCTGATCGTCACCGCCCCGGCGGATGTCCTCGCCCGCCGCCTCGCCGCCCGCGGGCGCGAGCCGGAAGAGGAGGTCGCCCGCCGCCTCGCCCGCGCCGCCTATGCCGTGCCGGACGCGCCCGAGCTTGCCATGATCGCCAACGACTCCACCCTTGAAGAGGGGGCCGCGCGGTTCCTCGCCGCCCTCGCCCCCGCGCCCACCGAAGACGCCGCCCGAAAGGAAGACGCATGACCGTCCATCAGAAGGCCGCCGCCGCGGGCGGCCCCGTGTCCGCCGAGGCCATCGCCGGCGGCGACGCCGTCTTCGCCAACGCAAGCGTGGTGCTGGCGGGCGAGGTGATCGCGGGCTCGGTCCGGGTCGAGAACGGCCGCATCGTGGAGGTGGCCCCCGGCCCCTGCGCCGTGCCGGGCGCGCTCGACATGGGGGGCGATCTGCTGGCCCCGGGGCTGGTGGAGCTGCATACCGACAACCTCGAGCGCCATCTGCAGCCGCGGCCCGGCGTCCACTGGCCGCTGCCCGCCGCGGTGATCGCCCATGACGCCGAGCTCGCCTCGGTCGGCATCACCACCGTGTTCGACGCCCTGCGCGTCGGCTCGGTCGAAAGCTTCACCCGCGCGAATTACTCGAAATACGCCCGCGGGCTGGCGGATGAGATCATCGGCCTGAAGCGCGCCGGGGCGCTGAAGATCAGCCATTTCCTGCACCTGCGGGCCGAGATCTGCTCCGAGACGCTGCTGGCCGAGATGGACGAGTTCGGCCCCGAGGATGACGTGCGCATCGTCTCCTTGATGGACCACACCCCGGGGCAGCGGCAGTTCCGCGACCTCTCCAAGCTGCGCCAGTATCACGAGGGCAAGTACGGGAGCGGCGGCGGCTTTGATTTCGACGAATACGTGGCCTTCCTGGTGGAGCTGAAGTCCCGCATGGGTGAGAGCCACGAGGACGGCGCGGTGGAGCGCGCGCGGGGCTATGGCGCGGTGATCGCGAGCCACGACGACACCGATCCCGCGCATGTCGCGGTCTCGGCCCGCCAGGGCTGCAAGGTGGCCGAGTTCCCCACCACGCTCGAGGCCGCCCGCGCCTGCCGCGAGGCCGGGATCGCGGTGATGATGGGCGCGCCGAACCTGCTGCGCGGGGGGTCCCATTCCGGCAACGTCGCGGCGCAGGATCTGCTGGACGAGGGGCTGCTGGACATCTTCAGCTCGGACTATGCGCCCGCCTCCTTGCTGATGGCCGCGGTGCGGATGGGGCGCGAGGGCGGCGACATGGCCGCGGGCCTGCGCACGGTGACCGCCGCCCCCGCGCAGGCGACCGGGCTGGCGGATCGGGGCGAGATCGCGCCGGGGCTGCGCGCGGACCTGGTGCGGATCAACACGGCCCATGCCGCCCCGGCGGTGCGCGGGGTGTGGATCGCGGGGACGCGGCAGGGCTGACGCTCCGGCGCGGCCTGTCCGGTCGAGGGCGCCCGGCGGCGCAGCCGGTTTCGGTCGCGAATGGGGGGGCATGGCCTCCCTGGGCGGGCGAAAGGGCCCCCGTTTCGCCGGGTGCGGGCGGGCTCGGGGGGCAGGCCCCCGCTCGCCCGCCCGCGCCGCGCCACCGGACGCCGCGCCCCTGGCTCGGGGCGGGACCGGCGCGGCGGTCCGTACCGCGCCCCTTGCCGCCATCCCCCGGCCGGGCGAGGCTGGCGGCCCCCTTTGCCGGAGATCCGCCATGCCCGCGCCATCCCTGTCTTGCATCGACCATTTCGTGCTGACCGTCGCGTCGATCGACGCGGCCTGCGCCTTCTACCGCGACGCGCTGGGCATGGAGGTCGAGCGGTTCGCGGCCGCGGACGGAACCACCCGCACCGCGCTGCGCTTCGGCGCCCAGAAGATCAACCTTCACCAGGCGGGGGCCGAGTTCGACCCCAAGGCCCTGCGCCCCACCCCCGGCTCGGGCGATTTCTGCCTCGTCTCCGACGCGCCGACCGGGGCCTGGCAGGCGCATTTCCACGCGCTGGGCGTCGCCATCGAGGACGGCCCGGTCAAGCGCACGGGCGCCCGCGGGCCGCTGGTCTCGCTCTATGTCCGCGACCCGGACGGGAACCTCGTGGAAATCGCGCGCCCCGCATAGGCCGCGCAAGGCGGCGTCAGCCCCGCCCGCGCTCCGCCGCCGCCAGCCGCAGGGCGGCCACGGCCTCGAGCCGGTCGCGCCGCCCGACCTCGCGCATCTGGGCGGCGACGTAATCAAGATGCGCCTCGACCGCCGCCTTCGCCGCCTCCGGGCGCCCCTCCACCACCGCGTCGCGGATCGCCCGGTGCTGGGCCAGCAGCGCCTCGCGCGTGGCGGCGAGGCTGAACAGCTTGTCGCGGTTGTAGAACACGCCGCGGCGCAGCAGTTCGAACATCGAGCGCATCATGTGCAGCATCACCACGTTATGCGCGGCCTCCACCACCGCCATGTGGAAATCGGCGTCGCGCCGGGCCTCCTCGTCATGGGCGCGGGCGGCATGGGCGGCCTCCATCCGCGCGAAGGCGGCGGCGATGGCGGCGCGGTCCGAGGGGGTGGCCTGCACCGCCGCCCGCTCCGCCGCCATGCCCTCGAGGTCGCGGCGGAAGGCGAGGTAGTCATAGAGCGCGAGGTCATGCGTGGCGAACAGCTCGATCAAGGGCGGCGCGAAGGCCGAGCCGAGCACCTCGGCCACGTAGACCCCGGCGCCGCGCCGGGTGCGCACCAGCCCGCGCCGCTCCAGCTCGGCCAGCGCCTCGCGCAGCGTGGGGCGCGAGACGTCGAGCGCGGCGGCCAGCTCCCGCTCCGGCGGCAGGCGTTCCCCGGGGCGCAGCACGCCCTGCAGGATCAGCTCCTCGACCTGGCGGATGACGGCGGCCGAGATCCGCTCGGGCGCGACCGGCGCGAAGGGGGAGCGCGGGGCCCCGGCCCCCGCGGGCAGGCCCGGGGGACCGGCGCCCGCGTCGGCGTCGGGGGCGGCGCCGGGCGCGGCGCCTGCGTCGGCGCCGGGCGCAGCGTCGGGCGGGGTGGCGTCGGCCTGGTCGGCGTCGGTCTGGTCGGCGTCGGCTTGGTCGGGCGCGTCGTCTGCGGTCATGGGCGGCCCCGGGCGGCAACGGTCGGCGGAATTGGTTCGCTGAGTTGACCAATAGCGCAGGCCGGGGGGCGGAGGGAAGCGCGGCAACCATTTGGTGACCCTGTTGGCCCATGCTTCGAAGCGTGGACGGGCTGCGCCGATGTCCCGCGGTCGCCCGGTTCGGGGCGGCCGCCTTGCGCGCGGGCCGCGGCGCGGGGCGCGCTCGGCGGACGGCGCCGGGAAGATGGTACCGCCGGGAAGATGGAACCGCCGGGAAAGATGGAACCGCCCGGGAAAGATGGAACCGCCGGGAAGATGGAACCGGCGGGAAAAGGGAACCGGATGACAGGGGAGGTCGCGGAAGGCGCGATGCAACAGATCGGCAGGACCATGCGCGGCCCGGGCCGCGCCGCCATACCGGCGCGGCGCGGGGCCGGGGCCGCAGGCGGGGGCGGGGCATGAGGGGGATGCGGATGCTCCCCCGCGCCGCGCTGCGCCTCGTCACCGTCGACGGCGCCCCCGTCGCGCCGCCCCCCCCGGCGCCGCCGCGCGTGGCGGGCGCCACGCCCGCCGCCGGGCTGCCGCCGCCGCAGGTGCAGGGGCGCGCGCAGGGCGGCATGCGCGACCTGCTGTGCCGCCCGCTGCGCGCGCCGCGCGACGGGGCGCGCGGCGACGGGGGCCTCGGCGACGAGGGCGCTTCGGATGGGGGCCCCGGCGACGGGGGGCCATTGAATGGCGTCCCATTGAATGGCGGCCCTGGAGGCGGGGCCCTGGACGACGGGCGCCGGGACGCGGCGCCGGGACGCGGGGCCTCCTCCGCCCGCCGGGCCGAGGGCGCCCGGCTCGCCGCCCTGCGCCCCGCGGCGGCCCGCGGCGGCGGTGGGAAGGCCGCGACGGCCCCCCGCGCAGCCGCCGCGCGCGCCGCGCCCGCAAGGGGCGATGCAGGGGGCGATGCAGGGGGCGATATCGGCCGGAATGACGCGCGCGCCGGGCGCCTGCTGCCGCGGCCCTGCATCGACGGCTTCGCGCTCCTCCCCGCGCTGGCGATCCACCATGACGGCGACCCCGGGGGGGTGCGCCTCGTGGCCGACGGCGCCGCGGGCTGGATCCTCGAGATCGCCGCCCCGGGCGCGAGCTATGTCAGCTTCGCCTTCTCGCCCGACCCGGCCGAGGTCGCCCCCGGCCCGGGACGGATCTGGCGGGCCAGCGCGGCGCTCTCGCTCTCGCCCCTGCCGGGGGCGGAGGAGGTGTCGGGCCTCGAGCATGGCTGGATGCGGCTGAACGCGGCGATGCCGGGCCGCAGGCCGCGGGCGGCGGTGCGCGACGTCGGCTATGCGGGCGGCCGGGCGGTGCGCGGCTTCGCCCCCGGCGCGCTGGGCGTGGCCGAGGACGGGCCCCCGCCGGAGGCGTTGTGGCTCGACGTCATCCTCGCCGCCCCGCGGGGGCTGCGGGTCGCGCTGCGGGGCGTGTGGCTGGAAAGCGCGCTGCGCCCGGGGATCTGAGCGGGGCGTGCGGGGCCGGGCCGGGCGGGGGGCGGCGCGTGCAAGCCGCCGCCGCCGCGCCGCGCCCTTGCCGCCGGGCGCCCGGGCTGACCGCGGCCGCGCGGCCCGTCAGTCCATCCCCAGCCGCGCCCGCGCCTTCACCCCGGCCCAGGATCCGGCCGCGCCGAAGACCATCCACCACGCGCCGTGCAGGCTCCCCGAGGTCAGCCCGCCGAGATAGGCGCCGATATTGCACCCATAAGCCAGCCGCGCGCCGTAGCCCATCAGCAGCCCGCCCGCCGCCGCCGTCAGCACGTCGCGCAGCCCGAGGCGCAGGCGCGGCGAGAACCGCCCCGCCGCCCCCGACGCCGCCAGCGCGCCCAGCATGATCCCGAGATTCATCACCGAGGTCGCGTCGCGCCAGATCGGCGCCGACAGCTGTTCCGCGCGCCAGCCGGACCAGTAGCTCCACCCCTCGGGCGCGAAGCCGAGCCCCTGCGCCGCCTTCGCGCCCCAGAGCGCGAAGCCCGCCGTCACCCCCCAGGGGCGGCCCAGCAGCGCGAAGCACCCCGCGCCCACCAGCGCCAGCGCCAGCGCGCCCGCGAGCAGGCTCCAGGGCCCGCGCAGGCCCGACCCGGCGGTCAGCGCCCCGAGGCCCTCGGCCCGCCCATGGGCCCGGCGCTCGGCCGCCCAGGACCAGGCCGCGACGGCGCCCAGCCCCGCCAGCAGCGCCGCCAGCCCGCCCAGGGCCCCGAGCTCGGCCCGCAGCGACACCCCCGCCCGCGTGCGCGGCAGCGCGGCCCAGAAGTCCCAGTGCGCCGTCGCGATCACCGATCCGGCGACGAAGAAGACCAGCGTCACCCCCATCCGCGCCGAGCCGCCCCCGGCGGTGTAGAGCGTGCCGGAGGCGCAGCCGCCGCCCAGCTGCATGCCCAGCCCGAACATCGCCGCCCCGAGCGCCGAGGCGAGGCCCATCGGCAGGATGTGGCCCCGCGCCGGGACCCCCGCCGCCGCGCCCCATTCCATCAACGGGAAGGACGCGCAGGCGATCAGCCCGATCAGCAGCATCTGCGCGCGCAGCCCCGCGCCCCTGCGCTCGCGCGTCATCGCCCGCCAGCCCGCGGTGAAGCCGAACCGCGCGTGGTAGAGCGCGACCCCCGCCAGCGCCCCGAGCCCGGCGGCGTGGAACCCGGTCGCCCCCTGCGCCTCCCCCGCCAGGGCGGCGAGCGCGGCCAGCAGCGCCGCGGCGGCCAGGACCGGCCCGCGCTGCGGCCGCGGCGCGGCGCCGGGCGGCGGGGCGGGGGCGGAGGACGGGGCGGCGGCGGGGGACGAGACCGGGGGCGCCGGGTCGGCGGGCGGGGACGGGGCTGAGATGGTCATGGCGGGCGTCCCGGCAGGCGCGGCGGCGGCGCGAAGAAGATGGGGCGGGCGAAGCGGCCCGGAAGCGGCCTGGAAGCCGCCCGGAGAAGACGGGGCGGAAGACGGGGCGGAAGACGCGGCCGGGCGAGGCGCGGCGCGCGCCGGACCGTGCGGGCCGGGCGCCGCTTGCCGAAGGATACGAAACCTGTCCCCGGTTTCCTTGCGCGCGCAAGCCCCGCGCGCTCCCGCCCGATCACCTGCGCGTGGGATCGCTGAAACCTGCCTCGCGACCCGTCACGACCCGGTGACGGCGCTGTCGCATTCAGGACGGGGGCGGGGCGGCGCGCTTACCTTCCCCTCGATCCCGCCCGAGATCCCGGACGCATCGGCCCGCCGCGCGCCGTCCGGCCCCCCCCGCAGCCGCATCGCCGAAGGAAAACCGCCATGCATGCCGACGACGCCGGTCTCGACCTCGCCCTCAACGACGCCGCCGCCGCCGAGGCGTGGCGGGAGTGTCACCGCGGGTTCCTCGCCCATTCCGCCGCCGCGGGCCCGGCGCTGGCGCGCGCGCTCGAGGCCGCGCCGGGCTTCGCGCTGGGCCACGCGGCGCAGGGCTTCTTCCTGCTGCTGCTCGGGCGCGCGGCGCTGCTGCCCGCCGTGGACGCGGCGCTCGGCAAGGCGAAGGCGGCGCAGGCGGATGGCGGCGGCGACGCGCGCTCGGCCCAGCTGATCGCCGCCCTCGCCGATTACCGCGCGGGGCGGATGCGCCGCTCCGCCGCCCGGCTCGAGGCGGCGCTGCGCGCGCGGCCCGATGACAGCCTGTTCTTCAAGCTCTCCCACGCGCTGCGCTTCCTGCTGGGGGATGCCGCGGGGATGCGCGCGGGGGCCGAGCTGGCGCTGGGCCAGGCCGCGCCCGACCACGCGCACCGGGGCTACCTGCTCGGCTGCGCGTCCTTCGCCGCCGAGGAGACCGGCGACTACGCCCGGGCCGAGCGGCTGGGGCGCAAGGGGGTGGAGATCGCCCCCGACGACGCCTGGGGCCTGCATGCCGTGGCCCATTGCATGGACATGACCGGGCGGGCCGAGGACGGGGTGCGCTGGCTCGCCCGTCGCGCCCGCAACTGGAGCCATTGCAACAATTTCGGCTACCACGTCTGGTGGCACCTGGCGCTGTTCCACCTCGACCGCGGGGCCTGGCGCCCGGCGCTGGAGCTCTATGACCGCCGGGTGCGCCCCGAGCGGACCGACGACTGGCGCGACATCGCCAACGCCGCCTCGCTGCTGCTGCGCCTCGAGATGGAGGGCGTGCCCGTCGGCGCGCGCTGGGAGGAGCTGGCCGACCTCTCCGCCGGCCACGTGTCCGACGGGCTGGTGATCTTCGCCGACCTGCACTACCTCGCCGCGCTCGGCGCCGCGGGGCGGGACGAGGCGGCGCGGGCGCTGACCGACCGGATCGCGTCCGACGCGGGGCTGCTTGAACATGACCAGCACGAGGCCTGCGCGCTGGCGGGGCTGCCCGCGGCCGAGGGTCTGTGCGCCTTCAGGGACGGCGCGTTCGACCGGGCCCATGCGCAGCTGTCGCAGGCGCTGCCGCAGCTGTGGCGCGTCGGCGGCAGCCACGCGCAGCGCGACGTGTTCGAGCGGCTGGCGATCGAGGCGGCCCTGCGCGCGGGCCGCTTGCGCGAGGCGCTGTCTGCGCTCGACGCCCGGGCTGCGCGGCGCGGGGCGCGGGACGGGTATGACGCCCGCCGCCGGGCCGCCATCGCCGCGCGCCGGGCGGGCCGGTTCGACGACGAGGCGCTGCGCCCGGAGGCCGCCGCCCCCGGGGGCGCGGCCGGCGGGGCGGCCGGCGGGGCGACGGGCGGGGCGCGCGGCGGCGCGCGGGCGGCGCGGGGCGTCCTGGCCGTTCACTGACCGGGGCGCCCGCGGGCGCGGCGGGGGGACAGGCCCCGGCGCCGCGCCTGTGGACGGCGGGGCGGGATGCTCCATCTTTACGGAAACGGCGCCGCCGCCGAGGGGACCGGACCCGTCCGGGACCGCCCGCGGCCCGGCGCGGGGGAAACACGGATGAACCACGGCGCGAAGCAGGACGCGATGGGCGGGGCGGCGACGGCGCGGCCCGGCGCGGGCGCCCGTCCTGCGCATGAACCTTCGGCGCACGAGCCCTCCGGGCAGGGCCGGGCCCGCGCGTCCGGCCCGATCCACGCGCCCGCGCGCAGGGCGCGGGACCTGCGGCTCGATTTCTTCCGCGGGCTGGCGATGTTCATCATCCTGCTCGCCCACACGCCGGGGAACCCGTGGACGCTGTGGATCCCGGCGCGGTTCGGGTTTTCCGACGCGACCGAGATCTTCGTGTTCTGCTCGGGCCTCGCCTCGGCGCTGGCCTTCGGATCGGCGTTCCGGGACCGGGGCTTCGGGCTCGGCTCGGCGCGGATTGGCTTCCGGGTCTGGCAGGTCTACTGGGCGCATGTGGGGCTGGTGATCGCGGTGACCGCGCTGATGGCGCTGTTCGACGCCTCGGGGCTGGGGCCGGAGGGCAAGCGCTATCTCGGCTCGCTGCCGCTGATCCCGTGGGAGACGCAGTTCTCGGAGGCCGTCATCGGGCTGCTGACGCTGACCTGGGTGCCGAACTATTTCGACATCCTGCCGATGTATCTCGCGATCCTCGCCATGGTGCCGCTGGTGATGGGCGCGCATCGGCTCGGCGGGCGCTGGGCGGTGGCGGCGCTGGTCTGGGGCCTCTGGGCCGTGGCGCAGACCGGGGCGCTGGACCTGCCGAGCCGCCCTTGGCGCGATGATCTTCCGTGGTTCTTCAACCCGTTCGGCTGGCAGCTGGTGTTCTTCACCGGCTTCGCCTTCGGCATGCGCTGGCTGCCGGCGCCGCCGCGCAGCCGCGCGCTGGGCTGGGCCGCAGCCGCTTTCCTCGTCCTCTCGCTGCCCTTCGCGTGGTGGAAGCTGCACCAGGGCGTGTGGCTGCCCGAGGGCGCGCTGGCGGATGCGGCGGCTGCGGGGCGCGAGGCGCTCCAGCCGCTCTGGGCCAAGACGCCGCAGGGGCTGCTGCGCTGGGTGCATTTCCTGGCGCTGGGCTACCTGGCGTGGATGTGGGCGGGCGAGAAGGGCGAGAAGCTGTCCCGTCCGCTGGCCCTGCCGGGGGCGGCGACGGGGCGGCGCCTGGCGCTGATCGCCGCCGCCG
Source organism: Rhodovulum sp. DZ06 (assembly GCF_050586345.1). Classification (NCBI taxonomy): domain Bacteria; kingdom Pseudomonadati; phylum Pseudomonadota; class Alphaproteobacteria; order Rhodobacterales; family Paracoccaceae; genus Rhodovulum; species Rhodovulum sp. DZ06. Next base: position 38,975 of record NZ_JBOCEF010000017.1, on the reverse strand, counting down.
CGGCGCTGACCGCGCCCTATGCGCTGGCGCAGGAGATCCGGGCGATCGCGCCCCCGCTCGACGCCGCCGTCCTGGCGCTTTACGGTGATCTTCCGCGGGCGCTGTTTGACGTCGACCTTCTGGCGGGGGACCGCTGGATCGGGATCCTGCAGATCCTCAACGGCGCGGCGCTGGTGGCCCTCGGCTGGTCCCTGGCCCCCGCGGCGGTGCGGGACAGGGTGCGCGGCCCCGGCTGGGCGCTGCTGGTCGAGCTGGTGCGCCGGGTCGGGTCGCAGTCGCTGGCGGTGTTCCTGACCTCGATGGCGCTGGCGCAGGCGATGGGCTTCGCGGTCGACCTGGTCGGCTCGGGCGTCTGGGTCTGGGGCGCGCTGAACCTCGCGGGCTTCGGCGCGTTGATCCTGACCGCGACGGTCGTCGGCTGGTTCAAGCGCCAGCCCTGGCGCGGGCAGGCGCCGCGGGCCGCGCATCCGCCCGCCGCCGCTTCATCCCCCGCCCCGGGCGCGGCGCCGGTCCCCGCCGAATGAACCCCTCTTCTTCAGTCATTGCACGAGCGAGTCTTCCATGAACCAGGTCGTTCCCGATTTCGGTCCCCCCGAGCTGCCCGTCACCGGAGAGGGCGAGACGTTCGTGGTCGCCCAGCTGGGGCAGAGCCTCGACGGGCGCATCGCCACCGTGACGGGGGCGAGCAAGTACATCAACGGGCGCCGGGCGCTCGACCATCTGCACGCGCTGCGCGCGCAGGTGGACGCGGTGCTGGTGGGCGTCGGCACGGTCGAGGCGGACGATCCGCAGCTGACCGTGCGCCGCTGCGCCGGGGACAGCCCGGTGCGGGTGGTGCTGGACCCCTCGGGGCGGGCGCCCTGCGGCGCGCGGATGTTCGCCGACGGCGCAGCGCCGGTGCTGGCGGTGGTGCGCGAGGGCGTGGCGGGCCCCGCGGGGGCCGAGACGCTGGAGCTGCCCTGCGGGCCGAACGGTTTCGCCCCGGCGGACATCGTGGCGGCGCTGGCGGCGCGGGGGCTGCGGCGGATCCTGGTGGAAGGGGGCGCCGAGACGCTGGCGCGTTTCATTGACGCGGGCGCAGTCGACATGTTGCACGTGCTGGTCGCGCCGATGATCCTCGGGTCCGGCAAGCCGGGGTTCCGGCTGGCGCCGATCGAGACGCTCGACGAAGCCATGCGTCCGCGCGCCCGCGTGCACCTGTTCGATGACGGCGACGTGTTGTTCGCCTGCGATCTGCGCGCGGCGCGGGCGGCGAGCGCGGCCTGAGCGGTCACGACGACGGCCCCGGGGAGGGGGCCTTGCGCGCCGGTCCGACGGACCCCGGGCGGGTGTGGGGATGACCCCGCGCCCGAGGGAGAGTCTGCACAGGAGCCGAGGACATGTCCGGCGTCTATCACCCGGTCCAGCGCGCGTTGCACTGGGCCGTCGCGGCGGCCATCGTGGTGATCGCGCCGCTGGGGATCGGGATCGAGAACCTCTCGGACGCGGAGGTGCGCGAGCTGACGGGCGGCGGGCTTGGGCTGGGCGACCTCTACTGGTGGCACAAGAGCTTCGGGTTCCTGGCGCTGTTCCTGATGATCGCGCGCATCGCGGCGAAGGTTGCGTTCGGGACCCCGCCGCATGATCCGCCGCTGGCGAGGCATGAGCGGATCCTGTCCACCGCGGTGCATCACCTGATCTACGTGCTGCTGGTGGCGCTGCCGGTGCTGGGCTGGCTGGGGACGAGCCTGTTCGGGCCGGGGGTGGCGAATTTCTTCGTGCTGACGATGCCCGACCTCGTGGGCCAGGACCGGGAGGCCTCGGGGCTGGTGCTGAGCGTGCACGGCGCGCTGGCGATGGCGCTGCTGGCGCTGGTGGCGCTGCACATCGCGGGGGCGGCCTGGCATGGCTGGGTCAAGCGCGACGGGGTGGTCGAGCGGATGACCGGAAGCGGGCGCGAGGCCGGGGAACAGGAGTGAGGCAGCCGCCGGGTGGGGCTGTCGGGCTTTCGGCAAGGAAAAGGGGCGCGGCCCGGGCGGGGCGCGCCCCTTTTGCGTGGCGCATCGCGGGGGGTGGCGCTGCGGGGGAGCGGTCGGACCGCGCCTGCGCTGCGCTTGCCGACGGCCCGCCCGCCCGGACGCCGCCGCGTCCTTCCCCCGGGCCCCGCGCGGCGCGGCGCGCGCGCGCCTCAGACCGGCAGGGCCAGGATGTCCTCGTGCCCGATCAGGACCTCCTCGGCGGCGACGCGGGCGGCGGCCCATTCAGCGAAGCTCTCCTCGTCCAGCGTCCCGATCTCTGCCACCGCGGCGGCGGAGCCGGCGGCCAGCGCCTCGATCAGCGCGCCGTCGCGGGGCCGTTCCAGCCGCCAGGCCGAGGGCGCGCGGCGCACGTCGCGGCCCGAGGCGACCAGCGCCTCGACCAGCGCATCCGCGGCCTCGGGGCCGAGCGCCGGGCCGCCGAAGCCCTTGTCGCGCCGCTGGTGGGCGCGGAACGCCTTCTGCGCCTCGCGCTCGGCCTCGTGCGCGGGGACCCAGCTTTCGGCCCCGTCATAGGAGAGCGCGGCATAGAGCGCGGCGCCCTTCGGCAGCGCGGCCACGAGGCGGTCGATCCAGGCCTGGCTGGCGAGGTCGAAGAGCGCCGAGGCGGTCACCAGGTCCGCGCCGGCCACCGCCCCTTCGATGGAGTCGTTCAGATCCGCGCGCCCGGTGGTGACCGAGCCGGCGCCCGGATCGCCGGGCGCGCAGGCGGCGGCGATCTCCAGCAGGTCCGGATCGTTGTCCAGCAGCAGCCAGTCCGCCCCCGGCAGACAGGCGTCGAGCGCGGCGAAGGTCGCCCCCGCGCCGCAGCCGAGGTCCACGACCTTCAGCGGCCCCGGCCGGGTCTTCGCCCAGTCGTCGAGCAGGGCGACCAGCCCCGCGTCGCGTGCGGCGGCGTCGGCGGGGGCGCGCAGCGCCAGCCAGTCGGGCGAGAAGCTCATGCGGCGTCCTCCGTTCGTGTGACCCGGGCGATGAGCCCGGCGGCGATGCGGGCCGCGTCCTCCCACGTCGGAAGGGCGGCGGCGCGGGCGGCCGAGGCGGCGGCCATGCGGTCGGCCTCCGCCCGGTCGGTGAGCACGCGGCGCAGCGCCCCGGCCAGCGCCTCGGCATCGTCCGGCGGGACCAGCAGGGCCGCGCCCCCCGTCGCCTCGGGCAGGGCGCCCGCAGTGGTGGTCACGACGGGCAGGGCATGGGCCATCGCCTCGGCCGCGACCATCCCGAACCCTTCATAGCGCGACGGCAGGCAGAACGCATCCGCCCCCTGGTAGGCGTCGCGCAGCGCCTCGGCGGGCTGGGGGCCGGAGAGGCGGAGGCGGGGAGAGAGGCCGAGCTCCTCGATCAGCCCTTGCAGCGCCGCGTCGGCGGCGGGTTCGCGGTCCCGCGGGCCGATGATCTCGGCGGTCCACGGGAGGTCGGCGAGCTGCGCCAGCGCCCGCGCCAGCACGTCCCAGCCCTTGCGGGCCGAGATGGTCCCGACCCCGAGAATATGCGGCGGCGTCCCGCGGCGCGGCGCGGCGGGAGCGCGGTCGAGCCCGGGCAGGGCGACGGCGATCTTCTCGGGCGGAACGCCAAGGCGCCCCGTCAGCGTCTTCGCCGTTTCGTGCGAGGTCGTCAGCACCGCGGCGCAGGCGGCCAGCGCCGCGGTCTCCGAGGCGATCAGCGCCGCGGCGCGCTCCGGCGCCAGCCCCGGCTCCATCCCCAGCGGGTGGTGGTGGAGGGCGATGACCGGGACCGGCAGCGCGGCCAGCGCCTCGGCCGGCATCACCCCCATGGCCAACCCGTCGATGAAGATCGGCGAGGGGTCGGCGTCTGCGGCGGCGCGCAGGATCCCGAGCGCCGCGGCCAGCGTCGCGCCGCAGGGCGTCGGGAAGCCGCCGGGCAGCGGCAGGAGCGACAGGTCCAGCCCCGCGCCCGGCGCGGCCCCCATCAGGCGGCGGTCATAGACATAGCCGCCCGTGGGCGTGGCCGGGTCGCCGGGAAGGGCGAGCCGGGCGCGGAGCGGGGCCTTCGTCACGGCGCGGCCTCGTACCACGCCCGCGCGGCATGGGATTCATTGAGCTTCACGCGGATCAGGCTCAGGTCCTCGGAGCCGGGGCCGAGATCGCCCTGGCGCGCGGCGGCGGCCAGCACGTCCCAGATGTGCTTGCACAGGAACTCGGTGGTGGTGAGCTCGCCGGGCAGGGTCTCGTCCAGGTTGGCATAGGCGAGGGGTTTCAGGGCCGCCTTCAGCGTGTCGGTGGCGCGGCCGATATCGACGACGACCCGCTCGGGGCCGAGTTCGGTGCGGAAGAAGGCGGCGTCGACCACGTAGGTGGCGCCGTGCAGGCCCTGGGCGGGGCCGAACAGCTCTCCGGGAAGGGAATGGGCGATCATCACGTGGTCGCGGACTTCGACGGCGTACATGCGGGCTCCTGGCTTTGGCGGCGGGCATGGGACGGCGGCCCCCGCGTCGATGTCATGAAAGCGGCGCGGGGGGCGGGGTCAAGCGGCGGCGGGGACGCTCTCGGGAATGGGATGAGGCGGGAGCGGCGGGCGGTTGCGCCGGGTGGCGGCCCTCGGGGGCATCGAGCCCCCTCGGCCCGCGCGCGGACGGGGCCGCGCGGCGCGGGGCGGCGGGCCGGGGCGCGGGGCGTCGACGGCGCGCGCGCGGCGGGGCAGGATGCGCGGCTGGCGGGCGCGGGGCCTGCGGCGGAGGGGCGTCATGGCGCATGAGACCACGGTGATCCGGTCGATCAACCTGGGCGGAGACATGGGGGGCGAGACGATCTGCGTGGACCTGTTCCGCCGCCCCGACGGCTCTTTCGGGTTCGACGAGTTTCGCCGCGACCCCGAGGGCGGGCGCGGCCGGTGCAGCATCGGCCATCCCGGCGCCGCGCGGTTCGAGAGCGCCGAGGACGCGCTGGCGGCGGCCAAGGCGGCGGTGGGCTGGCTGGCGGATGCGGGTTGATGAGCCTGTCCCCGCATCCGTTTCAAATGCTACAAGAGCTGTGGGTCTAATGAATGAGGTTCTTCGCCATGAATTTCCGAGCCGCGATTCTGAGCATCAAAGACGCGTTGGAGGGCGCCCCCCGGAATGCCTACACTGCTGAACTTCATCTGCAGATCATCAAGCACGCCGATGACTTGGAAGGCGTGTCTGGACGAGAATTTTGCGAGGCGCTTGGTATCGCGGCGTCGTACACAGCCGAGTTTACGAAGATGAAGAAAATCGCTCCGCGCCTCAGGCGCGCCGGGTTGGACGTCGAACGGATCTGATCGAGGCCTTTCGACGACGTACAGTCGTTAGTGGGGCCTCACGCCCCGTCATACCGCACCACCGCCGTCGCCCCCGGCGCGTCCTCCGACAGCAGGCGGTCCAGCGCCCCCGGCAGATCCTCCAGCGCCACCTCCTCGCCGATCAGCGCATCGGCGCCGGGGTCCTCGGCCAGCAGCTGCGCGGCGGCGGCCAGGCGGCGGCGATAGTCCCAGCGCGGCGCCCGCGCGGGCGGCAGGCGGCCCACCTGGCTGGACACCACCCGCAGCCGCCTCGAATGGAACGCGCCCCCCAGCGGCAGCGGCGTCTCGCCCGCCCCGTGCCAGCCGACCGAGACCAGCGCGCCTTCATCCCCCAGCATCCCCAGCGCGGCGGCCATCCCGGCGGCGGAGGCGCTGGTTTCGAACACCGCGTCCAGCCCCTCCAGCGCCGCGCCCGGCGCCAGCGCCCGCGCGCCCAGGTCCTCCGCCCCCGCGGCGCGGCGGGGCGAGAGGTCCGAGAGCCAGACCTCCACCCCCGGCATCCGGGCGCAGAGCCGGGCGATCAGCGTGCCCACCACGCCGCCGCCGATCACCGCCACCCGGTCGCCGGGGCCGATCCCGCCATCCCAGGCGGCGTTCAGCGCCGTCTCCATGTTGGCGGTCAGCGTGGCGCGGGCGGGGGGCAGCCCCCCGGGGAGCGGCAGCAGCGCCGCCGGATCGGCCCGGAACCGCGCCTGGTGGGGATGGAGGGTGAAGACCTGCCGCCCGACCAGCGCCTCGGGGCCGGAAATCACCTCGGCCACCGCGCAATAGCCGTACTTGACCGGGAAAGGGAACGCGCCCTCCATCGCCGGGCCGCGCATGCGCTCGTGCTCGCTTTCCGGCACCCGGCCCGCGCGCACCAGCCGTTCGGTCCCGCGCGAGAGGGCGGAGCGGATCATCCGCAGCTCGGCCGCGCCGTCCCCGACCGCGCCGGGACGGATGGCGGAGACGCCGGGCGCGAGGTGCCACAGGGCGGGAGAGGTGTCGGCGGTCATGGGGAAGGCTCCGGCAGGGTCGATGCGCCGCCATCCTGCCGCGGCGGCGCGGATCATTACAGCCGGGCCGCGGAAACGTGATCGCGCCGCTGGTTACCCGAAGGCCGCGACGCCCCATCTTGTCCCGCGACCTCGCGCCGATTTCGACCGGAGCCCATTGCATGACCGACGCCGCCCATTTCGACGATCTTCCCGCGCCGCAGGCCGCCGCCGGGGGCACGCCCGCGGGGCTTCAGCCCGCACGGGTCCTGACCCGCCGCCGGGCGCTGGTCGCGGCCCTGAACCTCGTGACCCTGGCGCTGGTCATGGCGGGCGCGGCGAAAGTCTTCGGCGCCGGGGGCTGGACGGTCACCGACATCATCATCGTCGCCTGCGTCGCCCTCGGCGCGCCCTGGACGGTGATGGGCGTGTGGAACGCGCTGATTGGGCTGTGGCTGCTGCACGGGCGCAAGGACGGCCTCGCGCAGGCCGCGCCGCACATGGAGGCCGCCGCCTCGGACGCGCCGATCCTTCTGTCGACCGCCGTGGTCATGACCCTGCGCAACGAGGACCCGGAGCGCGCGCTCTCCCGCCTCGCCGTAATCCGCGGGGAACTTGACCGCACCCCCTGGGCCGGGCGCTTCAGCTTTCACGTCCTGTCGGACACAGACGACCCCGCGATCGCCGCGGCCGAGGAGGCCGCGATGCGCCGCCTCGCGCCGACCTTGCGCGCGCAGTACCGCCGCCGGGCGGTCAACACCGGCTTCAAGGCGGGCAATATCCGCGACTTCCTGCGCCGCGAGGGGCGGGGGAGCGATTTGTTCCTGCCGCTCGACAGCGACAGCCTGATGGGGGCGCAGACGATCCTGTCCATGGTGCGCGTGATGCAGGCGCACCCCAGGCTCGGCATCCTGCAGGGGCTGGTGGTGGGCGCGCCCTCCGCCTCGGCCTTCGCGCGGGTGTTCCAGTTCGGGATGCGCGCCGGGATGCGCAGCTTCACCATGGGCGCGGCCTGGTGGCATGGCGATTGCGGGCCGTTCTGGGGCCATAACGCGCTGGTGCGCGCCGCCCCGTTCCGCACCCGCTGCGCGCTGCCGGTGCTGCCGGGCAAACCGCCGCTCGGGGGGCACATCCTGTCGCACGACCAGGTCGAGGCCGCCCTGATGCGCCGCGCCGGCTGGGAGGTGCGCGTGTTCCCGACCGAGGCCGAGAGCTGGGAGGAGAACCCGCCGACCATCCTCGACTACACCCGCCGCGACCTGCGCTGGTGCCAGGGGAACATGCAGTACCTCAAGCTCCTTGGCCTCAAGGGCCTGCGCCCGATGAGCCGCTTCCAGGTCTTCGCCGCGGTGATGATGTATTTCGGCGCCCCGGCCTGGATGCTGATGACCTGCGCCGCGGTGGCCAAGATCCTCGAGGGCGAGGCGGGATCCCAGGTCGACCTCGCCTTCGGCGTGGCGATGATGCTGGTGATGCTGGCGATGTCGCTGGTCCCCAAGCTGGCGGGCTGGGCCGACGTGGCGCTGACCCGCGGGGGCGTGGCGCGTTATGGCGGGCGGCTGCGCTTCGCCGCGGGCGCGCTGGCCGAGACGGTGTTCTCCATGCTTCTGGCCCCGGTGGTGGCGTTCCAGGTGACGCTGTTCCTGGTCGGGCTCTTCGTGTTCCGCCGCTCGGTGATCTGGGGCGGACAGCAGCGCGACGCGCGGGCGCTGCCGCTGCGGGTGGCCGCCGGGGGCCTCTGGCCGCAGACGCTGTTCGGGCTGGCGCTGGGGGCCGCGGTGCTCTGGGGCGCGCCGGGGGCGCTGGTCTGGTCCGCGCCGGTGCTGGCGGGGCTGGTGCTGGCGATCCCCTTCGCGGTGCTGACGGCGAGCCCCGCGCTCGGGGCCGCCATGTCCCGCGCCGGGCTCTGCGCCATCCCCGACGAATACGCCCCCGCCCCGGCGCTGGCGGCGGCGGTGGGCGAGGCCGCGCCGGGGACCGCGCGCGCGGCCTGACCGGGCGTTGGCGCCGGCGAAATACCTAAAACTTTTGCGAAAACCGCGGGGACCGGCGGGCCGAGGGGCCGTCCGGTCCCCTTTCGCATGCGGCGGCTGCGCGCGGTCCGGCGTGCTTAACCGCTGGTGCACCTTTCTGGGGCAAGAGGGCAGGGCGCGAGCATGGGCGGCGCACTCCGCCCGCGCTTACGCGCCGACGCATCACGAACCGGCCCCGGGCCGGTCCAGGCCGAGGACATGCATTTGGCGCCCGAGGATCCCCTCTTCCTTTCCGCCGCCCCCTTTTCCGCAATCATCGCGGGCCTCCTGGTCGGCGCGGGCTTCGCGCTGGCCATCTGGGCGCTCAGTTTCACGGGGCTCGAACGGCGTCATCCCGGCGCGGCGGGCTCGCTCGGGCTGCTCGCGCTGTGCGGGCTGTGCCTGGCGGCGGACGGGTGGATCCTGGCCGGGATCGTCGGGTTCTGCGCGGGCTATGGCGGGCTGCTGCAGCTTGGCGGCGGCGGCGGCGGCGACCGGCGCGCGCCGCGGGGCGTCCCGGCGCCCGCGCCCGTGCAGGTCGCGGCCCGAATCCCGGCCGCCCCGGCCCCGGCCTTCGCCGCCGCCCGCCCCCTGCGCGCGGGCGCCCCGGCGGGCCTGCGCACGGCCCCCCACCGCGCCGCGCCCGGTCACCCTTCGCAGGCCCGCCCGGCCGAGCCGCAGGCCCGCGACGGCCCGCTGCGCGGCGCCTGGGTCTGAGCGGCGCGCGCGCGGCCCCGCCCCGCCGGGCGACGACCCGGCCCGGATCGCGCCGGGCCGAACCCGCCCGATCCGGCCCGATCCGGCTCGAATCACCCCGGCGGCGCGGCTTTTCGGCCGGTTTCGCCCCGCGGCGCGTGGACGCGCCCCGGGGCGAACGGCCCCCCGGGGCCGCGCCCCCGCGGAACGCCCGCGCGCCCGCCGCGCCCTTGCGCAGACCGGGCCGTCCCCGCCGCGCCCGTCGCGCCGGACGCCCGGTCCCCCGCGCCGCCCCGCGGGGAAACGCCTTCCCGCGCGGCGTCGCGTCGCCCGCGGGCGTGTTGCGCCACAGCATCCCCGCGGGGTAAGGAGCGCTCAATTTCGTTTTCGGCCAATTTCGCCCGCATCCGGCGGACGCAGGGGCCGCAATGGGACCTGAGAGAAAAACATGACCGCCAGCAACACCGCCCCCATTCCGGAATTGTACGTGAGCGCGGAGAGCGCGGCGAAGCTGAAGGCCGAGGCCGGCGACCTGCCTTCCTGGGACCTCACGCCGCGCCAGATCTGCGATCTCGAGCTGCTGATGAACGGCGGCTTCAACCCGCTCAAGGGCTTCCTGACCGAGGCTGATTACGACAGCGTGGTCGAGACCATGCGCACCGCCGACGGCGCGCTGTGGCCGATGCCGATCACCCTCGACGTGTCCCAGGCCTTCGCCGACAGCGTCGCCCCCGGCCAGGACATCGCCCTGCGCGACCAGGAAGGCGTGATCCTCGCCATCCTCTCGATCTCGGACAAGTGGACCCCGAACAAGTCGCGCGAGGCCGAGAAGGTCTTCGGCGCCGACGACCTCGCCCACCCGGCGGTCAACTACCTGCACAACGTGGCCGGCCCCGTCTATCTCGGCGGCCCGGTCACCGGCATCCACGCGCCGATCCACTACGACTATCGCGCCCGCCGCGAGACGCCGAACGAGATGCGCGCCTTCTTCCGCAAGATGGGCTGGACCCGCGTCGTCGCCTTCCAGACGCGCAACCCGCTGCACCGCGCGCACCAGGAGCTGACCTTCCGCGCCGCGAAGGAGGCCCAGGCCAACCTCGTCATCCACCCCGTCGTGGGCATGACCAAGCCGGGCGACGTCGACCACTTCACCCGCGTGCGCTGCTACGAGGCGGTGCTCGACAAGTACCCGTCCTCGACCACCCACCTGTCGCTGCTGCCGCTCGCCATGCGCATGGCCGGCCCGCGCGAGGCGGTCTGGCACGGCCTGATCCGCAAGAACCACGGCCTGACCCACTTCATCGTCGGCCGCGACCACGCGGGCCCCGGCAAGAACTCCCAGGGCGAGGATTTCTACGGCCCCTATGACGCGCAGGAGCTGTTCACGAAGCACCAGGACGAGATCGGCATCGAGATGGTGCCGTTCAAGCACATGGTCTACGTGCAGGAGCGCGCGCAGTACGAGCCGGCGGACGAGATCGAGGAGGGCGTGACCGTCCTCAACATCTCGGGCACCGAGCTGCGCCGCCGCCTGCGCGAGGGCCTCGAGATCCCCGAGTGGTTCTCCTTCCCCGAGGTGGTCAAGGAGCTGCGCCGCACTTCGCCGCCGCGCTCCAAGCAGGGCTTCACCGTGTTCTTCACCGGCCTCTCCGGCTCGGGCAAGTCCACCATCGCCAACGCGATCATGGTCAAGCTGATGGAGCTGGGCGGCCGCCCGGTGACGCTGCTCGACGGCGACGTCGTGCGCAAGCACCTGTCCTCGGAGCTCGGCTTCTCCAAGGAGCACCGCGACATCAACATCAAGCGCATCGGCTATGTCGCGTCCGAGATCACCAAGAACGGCGGCATCGCCATCTGCGCCCCGATCGCGCCCTACACCGCCACCCGGCGCGCGGTGCGCGAGATGATCGAGGCCTACGGCGCCTTCGTCGAGGTCCACGTGGCCACCAGCCTGGAGGAGTGCGAGCGGCGCGACCGCAAGGGCCTCTACAAGCTGGCGCGCGAGGGCAAGATCAAGGAATTCACCGGCATCTCCGACCCCTACGAGGCCCCGACCGCGGCCGAGCTGGTGGTCAACACCGAAGGGGAAGAGGTCGATTTCTGCGCCCAGCAGGTGCTGCTGAAGCTCGAGAGCCTCGGCCTGATCGGCTGATCCCGGCCCCTGTCCCGGCCCACGGGCCGGAACGCCTTTGCAACGGGCGGCGCATCGCGCCGCCCGTTCGCGTTTTCGCCCCGGCGCCGCCCCGTCGTTAGCGAAAGGACAACCCCTGCGCCGCCATAGTGCCCGGAGCGCGGCGGGCGACCGGCCCCGGCCGCCGGCCGACCCGTGCGGCCGCGGCGCCGCGCCCGAGCCAAGGACAGGGGGTCGCCCGTAGATGATCGCACAGGAGCAGATCGGATCGCCCGACGAGGATCCGCGGGAGGAGGAGTTCGAGGCGGCCCATGCCGCCGCGCTCGCCGCGCTCGAAGAAGCGCAGCGGCGCAAGATCCCGCCCGATCCGCGCGCCTTCGAGGTCCTGTACCGGTTCGTGACCGAGCCGGAGGACCCGGTGAGCAAGCTCGTCGAGGGCGTGTTCCTCGAATCCGAGGAACCCGCGCTCTCGTCGATCGAGCGGATCTACGAGGAGCACATGACCCTCGGCCGCCAGCCCGTCCGCGTGCTGCGTCTTGGCGAAAGGCTGGACGCCGAGCTGTCGGACGTCGCCGCGCTGGTGGCGGAGCGGGTGAAGTCCGACGGCCAGTTCATCGGCAAGCTGTCCCAGGCCCGCGACGGGATGGGGGTGCTGACCCGCGCCTCGACCGTCAAGCAGGTGCTGCGCGAGGTGATCGAGACCTCGGAGCGGTACCAGGCCCGGGTCGCCGGCTTCGCGAAGGAGCTGGAGACCGCGCATCGCAAGGTCGAGGAGCTGTCGCGGGAGCTGAAATCGGTGCGCGAGAGCGCGTTCCTCGACCACCTGACCGGAGTGCCGAACCGCCGCCGCCTCGACGCGGTGCTGGAGACGGAGATCGCCGCGGCCCCGGAAAACGGGCCGCTCTGCTTCGCGCTGGCCGATCTCGACCATTTCAAGAAGCTCAACGACAAGTTCGGGCACGGGGTCGGGGACAGCGTGCTGAAGCAGTTCGCCCGGATCCTGAAGCAGAACGTGAAGGGCAAGGACACCCCGGCGCGCTATGGCGGCGAGGAGTTCGCGCTGGTGCTGCCCGCGACCAACCTGCTCGGCGCGCGCCACGTGACCGAGCGGATCCGCCAGCAGCTCGCCAACCGCGACTTCGTGATCACCGGCTCGCGCGAGCCGATCGGGATGGTGACGGCCAGCTTCGGCCTGACCCAGCTGCGCAAGGGCGAGACCGCGGCGGAGCTGGTGGAGCGGGCGGATCGGCTGCTCTACGAGGCCAAGGAGCATGGCCGCAACCGGGTGGTCAGCAAGGAATAGCGCCGCCGGGTCGGGCGTGGGCCGGGGAACGGATGGCCCGGGTCGGGCGTGGGCCGGGGAGCGGATGGCCCGGGTCGGGCGGCGCCGCTGGGCGGTCGACGAAGACGGCATGGGGCCGAGAGACCGGGCGCGGGCGCGGGCGCGGGCGCGCCATGGCGCGCGGGGCAGAGCAGGCCGGCGGTGTTCGCCTCGACGCGGACGGGCGCATGGGCCGCGAGCCGGCGTGGGCCCCGGGATGCGCGGAGGCGCGGGGCGCCCCGGGTCTCGGGATGCCGAAGCCCCGGGGCGTCTCGGGCAAGCACGGCCTTCAAGGCGGTCGGTGTACGCCGGGGGAGCGGCGTCGCGGGGCGCCGGGCCATGATGGCTTGGGGCGGCGGGCGCGGGCGGCGCGGCCTTCCCCGCCTTGCATCCTTGGGCCGCGGGCCGGGTCCAGGCCTCGAAGCCGCAAGGCTTGCGACCGGGCGATGAACGGGGCGTCGTTCCTCGCCTCCTCGCCTCCTCGCCTCCTCGCCTCCTCGCCTCCTCGCCTCCTCGCCTCCTCGCCTCCTCGCCTCCTCGCCTCCTC
>NZ_JBOCEF010000017.1:0-25903 GCF_050586345.1 Rhodovulum sp. DZ06 | reverse complement strand
GCTTCCTCGCCGCGGCCCCCCGGGCGCCCATCTCCCCGCCGGTCGCCGTTGGGCGTCATCCCGTCGCATCCCGGATTGACTTGATCGTGCAACGGCGTGACATCACCGGCATGCTGGACCGAGGAGCCTGCGCATGTCCGACCCCGCCCTGTCCCAAGCCGATCTCGCCCGGATCGATCCGCGTGAGCTGATCCAGGAGGCCTACCGCATGGAGGGCCTGGCCGCGGAGGAGTGCCGCTCGATCTTCTTCGACTGGGCGCTGGGGCGCAGCGAGGCCGAGGGCGACCCGGCCGCCGTCGCGCGGCTTCACGCGCATTTCGCCGCCCTCCACCCCGATCACCCGATGACCGCGGTGCTGCTCGAGGGGCAGGGCCGGCCCGACGCCCGTCCGCGGCGCGGCCGCCGCCGCGGCTGACCGGCCCCGCCCGGTCCGCGCGGGCCCAGGCGCAAGGCCCCGCCATGCTGCCCGATCTTCTCCTCCCCGAACTGGACCTGGTGATCTGCTCGACCGCCGCGGGGCCGCGCTCCGCGGCGCGCGGGCGCTACTATGCCGGGCGCGGTAACCGGTTCTGGCGCGTGCTGGCCGAGACCGGGCTGACCCCGACCGAACTCTCGCCCGACCGGGACCACGCGCTGCTCGCCCACGGGATCGGGCTGACCGACCTCGCCAAGGGGGTCTCGGGGATGGACCGGGACCTGCCGCAAGGCGCGCTCGGGGCCGATGCGGCGGCGGCGCTGCGGGGGCGGATCGAGGCGTTCCGGCCGCGGCGCGTGGCGTTCAACGGGCTCGGCGCCGCCCGGGCGGCGCTGGGGAAACGGGCCGTGCCGGGGCCGGGGCGGCTGGCGCCGGAGCTGATCCCCGGCGTCGAACTCTGGGCGCTGCCCTCCACCTCGGGCGCGGCGCGGGGGCATTGGGACATCGGGCCGTGGCAGGCCCTCGCCGCCGCGATGGGGCGCGGCTGAGCGCAACGAAAAGGGCCGGCCCCCGCGCGGGGACCGGCCCTTGGTCATCTCACCCTGGGCGCGCGGCCCCGCGGCGTCAGCTCAGCGAGGCGCAGAAGCGCTGGATGCGGGTGCAGGCCTCTTTCAGCAGGGCGTCCGAGGTGGCGTAGGACACGCGGAAGGCCGGGCCGGCGCCGAAGGCCGAGCCGAACACCACCGCGACGCCCTCGGCCTCGAGCAGCTCGGCCGAGAAGGTCTCGTCGCCGTCGATCTCGACGCCGCCCGGGGTCTTCTTCCCGATCAGCCCCTTGATCGAGGGGTAGACGTAGAAGGCGCCCTCGGGGACCGGGCACTCCATGCCGTCGATCTCGTTCAGCATGCCCACGACCAGGTCGCGGCGGGCCTGGAAGGCCTTCAGCCGCTCGGCGAGGAAGTCCTGCGGCCCGGTCAGCGCCTCGAGCGCGGCGTACTGGGACACCGAGCAGGGGTTCGAGGTCGACTGCGACTGGATCTTGGCCATCGCCTTGATCAGCTCGACCGGGCCGGCGGCATAGCCGATGCGCCAGCCGGTCATCGCGTAGGCCTTGGACACGCCGTTGCAGGTCAGCGTGCGGTCGTAAAGGCCGGGCTCCACCTGCGCCGGGGTGAAGAACACGTAAGGCGCGTAGGCCAGGTGCTCATACATGTCGTCGGACATGATCCAGACATGCGGGTGCTTCATCAGCACGTCGCACAGCGCCTTCAGCTCGGCCTCGGTATAGCCCGCGCCGGTCGGGTTGGAGGGCGAGTTGAAGATGAACCACTTGGTCTTCGGGGTGATCGCGGCCTCGAGCTGCTCGGGCGTGATCTTGAAGTTGGTCTCGATGCCCGCTTCCACGGCCACCGGCTCGCCGCCCGCCAGCAGCACCATGTCGGGGTAGGACACCCAGTAGGGCGCGGGGATCAGCACCTCGTCGCCCGGGTTCAGGGTGGCGACCAGGGCGTTGTAGAGGATCTGCTTGCCGCCGGTGCCGACCGTGACCTGGGAGGGCTGGTAGGACAGGCCGTTCTCGCGCTGGAACTTGTCGCAGATGGCCTGCTTCAGCTCGGGGATGCCGTCGACGGCGGTGTACTTGGTCTTGCCCTCGTCGATGGCGCGCTTGGCCGCTTCCTTGATGTTCTCGGGCGTGTCGAAATCGGGCTCGCCGGCGCCGAGACCGATCACGTCCTTGCCCGCGGCCTTGAGCTCGCGCGCCTTGTTGGTCACCGCGATGGTGGCCGAGGGTTTCACGCGGGAGAGGCTGTCGGCGAGGAATGCCATGGGAGGTCGCTCCTGTTCTGGCAGGTCATGACGAAGGCCCCCGGCGCGGCATGCGGCGGGGGACAGGGGTGTTTACGCCCGTGGCGAAGGCGGGGCAAGCGGCAGGACCGCGCGGGGGGCGGGGGCGCATCGCGGGCGGTTCGTTAAAAATGCGTGGATGGGGGCGCGAGGCTCGCCCGGCGGGCGACATGGGCTTAAGCGAAACGCATCGCTTTTTCAGCAAACCACGACGAGTGTTCCACGATGTCCATGCTTTTCCCCCGCGCCGCCGCCGCCGGCGCCGCGCTTCTCGCCTCCTCCGTCGCCGCCGGGGCCGCCGAGTGGCGCAGCACCGCCTCCTTCTTCGACGGGGGGCTCGAGGTCGCCCGGCTGACGGTCGACTGGACCGCCGGGACCACGGGGCCGCAGGATTCGGGCGATTTGTTCGACCTTGCCTGGCGCTTCCAGGCCGATGCGGGCTTCGGGCTCGGCGGCGCGGCGACGGACGTGACGCGCGACGTGGTGGTCGCGGGCGTGGTGCAGCCGCTGGGCGGCGTCGCGCTGACCCCCGCGGACATCTTCTTCAGCTTCGATTTCGACGACGTGGCGCTGGGCGGCGACGGGGGCTTCGGGCTCGACACCGATTTCAACATGAACCTGGAGTTCGGCGGCGCCGTCGGGACCGACTACTGGGCCTTCGCGGATTCGGCCTTCGGCGACGTGATCGTGGGACGCTACATCGACGGCGCGGCCGACGCCGACGCGGTGCTGCTGGGCGGCCAGTTCCAGACCGTGGCGCTGACCGGGGGGCCGGGCGCGGAGGTGCCGTTGCCCGCGGGCCTCGCGCTGCTGCCCGCCGCGCTGGCCGGCTTCGCGCTGGTCCGCCGCCGCGCCTGACCGCCCGGGCCGGGCGCGGGGGGCTCAGCCCCGCGCCCGCGTCCCCGCCCGGCCGCGCAGCCAGGCCGCCAACCGCCCGTCGATGATCGCCAGCCCCGCGAGGATCAGCCCCATCCCGAGGAACGCGCCCGGGCCCAGCGCCTCGCCCAGCACGGCCGCGCCGATCAGGATCGCCAGCGGCGGGATGATCATCGTCACCAGCATCAGGTTCGCCGGCCCCGCCATCCCCAGCACGCGGTAGTACAGCAGATACGCCCCCGCCGTGCCCGGCAGCGCCAGCCACAGGGTCCCCGCCGCCGCGCCCGCGGACAGCGACAGGTCGGGCGTCCCCTCGAGCATCAGCGCCGCGGGCCAGGTCCAGAGCGCGCCGCAGGTGGTCATCCCCGCCGCCGCCGCCGCCGGGTGCAGCCCCGAGAGCCGCACCCGCGCCCAGACCGAGGCGAAGGCGTAGCTCAGCGCCGCGCCGACCACCGCCAGCTGCCCGAGGCTGCGCGGGTCGAGGCCCGAGAGCGCGCCCGGCCCCACCGCCGCGATCACCCCGCAGAAGCCCACCCCGACGCCCGCCGCCCGGCGCAGCGTCAGCCGCTCTTCCGCCAGCAGCAGCGCCGCGACCAGCGCCCCGAACAGCGCGGTCGAGGCGTTGAGGATCGCCGCCAGCCCGGTCTCGATGCTCTGCTGGCCCCAGGTGATCAGGAAGAAGGGGACGGCGTTGTTCAGAAGCCCCATCACCGCCAGCGCGGCCCAGGCCCGCAGCCCGCGCGGACCGGCGAGGCCGCGCAGCGCGATCCACGCCCAGAGCGCCAGCGCCGCGCCGCCGAGGCGCAGGGCGACGAGGGTGACGGGGCCCAGCCCCGCCAGCGCCGCGTGGGTGGCGAGGAACGAGGCGGCCCAGACGCAGGACAGGATGCCGAGCTCGGCCCAGGCGCGGTTGGAGACGGTCATGACGCGAAAGGTCCCGGGACTGGGGCGGACGGCCGGGCCGTGCGCCGGGGAAGGGTGCGCCCGGACGAGTGGCGCCCCGCGCCCCGATGCGCCACCCGTTTCCTGCGCGCCGCGCGCAGGCGTGATCGCGCGTGCGCCGCGCGCGGATCGCGTCGGGCGGCGCCCGCGCCCGTCGCTCATGCGCCATCCGACGTCGCCTGCGTGCGGTTCCACGCGTGCGCGGCGGCGCAGGGTGCAAGCATCCGCCCGCCCCCCGGGCGGCCCGGACGCTGCGACGATGCGCCGCCCGGACCGAGGCCCCGACCGGGGCCGCGGGCTGGCATCGTGCGCACCCGTCCGCGCCGCGGGGCCGCCCCGCGGTCCGGCGCGGGCGAGGCCGGGAAGAAACGCAAGAAGACGGAAGACGACATGACCCAGGATTGGTTCGACGCCGACAGCGCCACTTTCGGAGACCGCCTCGTCGCCGCCCGCGACGCGCTGGGTCTGACCCAGTCGCAGCTCGCCGCCAAGGTGGGCGTGCGCGCCAAGACCCTGCAGAACTGGGAGACCGACCGCTCCGAGCCGCGCGCCAACCGGCTGCAGATGCTCGCCGGCGTGCTCAACGTCTCGATGGTCTGGCTGCTGACCGGCGTGGGCGAAGGCGGGGTGGAGCTGTCGCCCGAGACCGACGCCGCCGCCGACAAGGCCGCGCTGCTGGCCGAGCTGCGCGAGATCCGCGTGAACGCCATGCGCCTGACCGACCGGATGGCCAAGCTCGAGAAGAAGCTGCGCGCGCTGGACGTGGCCAAGGGCTGACAGGCCCGGCGGGAGGGCTTGCCCCCCCCGGCTTGCCCCCCCCGGCTTGCCCGGCGCGCCCGGGCGCCGTACCTCTCCCCCCGCGCCGGATCGCGGCGCGGGCAGGGGCGGGGAGGCGCGCGATGCGGATCGGAGTGGACCTGGGCGGCACCAAGATCGAGGCCGCGGCCCTCGGCCCCGACGGCGCGATCCTGCTGCGCAAGCGCATCCCCAGCCCCCGCGGCGACTACGCGGTCGCCATCAAGGCCATCGCCGGGCTGGTCGAGGCGGTGGAGAGCGCCGTCGCCGCCCGCGCGCCGCGGATCGGGGTCGGCATTCCCGGCTCGATCTCTCCGCGCAGCGGCCTGGTGCGCAACGCGAATTCCCACTGGCTGAACGACCGCGCGCTGGACGCGGACCTGGCGCAGGCGCTGGGCCGCCCGGTGCGCTGCGCCAATGACGCCGACTGTTTCGCGGTGTCCGAGGCGCGCGACGGCGCCGCCGCGGGCGCGGGCGTGGTGTTCGGCGTGATCGCCGGGACCGGCATCGGCGGCGGCGTGGCGCTGGACGGCCGGCCCCTGCGCGGCGCCGGCGGCGCGGGGGGCGAATGGGGCCACGGCCCGCTGCCCCTGGCGCATGGCGCGGAATGGCCCGGGCCCGCCTGCTGGTGCGGGCGGCATGGCTGCCTCGAGACCTGGCTGTCGGGCCCCGGGCTGGCGGCGGACCACGCGCGCGTCACCGGGCGGGACGTCCCCGACGCCGCCGCCGTCGCCGCGCTGGCGGCCGAGGGGGACGTGGGCGCGCAGGCGACGCTCGACCGCCACGTCGACCGCTTCGCGCGCGGGCTGGCGCAGGTGGTGAACCTGCTGGATCCGCATGTCGTGGTGCTGGGCGGGGGGCTGTCGAATCTCGCCGATTTCCCCGAACGCCTGCGGGCCGCGCTCGCGCCGCATGTCTTCTCGGACCATCTCGCGCTAGACATCCGCCGCAACCTGCATGGCGACAGCTCGGGCGTGCGCGGCGCGGCCTGGCTGTGGGATGAGGACGAGGAAGGGAACACGGCATGAGCGAGACCCCCCAGGACCGCCTGAAGCGCCTGCGCATCCGCGGCTGGCGGCGCGGCACCAAGGAGATGGACCTGCTGCTCGGCCCGTTCTGCGACGCGTTGGCCGAGGGGCGCGTCGCCTGCGATCTCGACGCGCTCGAGGTCTTCATGAACGAGAATGACCAGGACCTGTACCAGTGGATCAGCGGCGGGGCAGAGACCCCGGCGGCGCTGGCCCCGATGGTGGCGGTTCTGCGCGATTTTCACCGGATCGAGGGCTGAAAAGGGCCTGCCGCAGCGTTTACGCCGCATTATCCTTTTTCATGGAAAACTCGCTGCAATGTCATCGATTGCAGGAGAGGGTTCGCCATGGCCAGCACCGCGCCGCGTTTGTCTCCGGAGACCCCCGACGCCGGGCGCGAGCCCGCGACCGATGCCGGTTTCTACAGTGAGTATCTCGATTTCCTGAGCAACGTGGAGCGGCTTCACCGGCTGCTGCTCGACGTCGTGAAGGATGAGTTCGAGCGGCTCGGCCAGCTCGACATCAACTCGGTCCAGGCGCTGCTGCTGTTCAATGTGGGCGACAACGAGGTGACGGCCGGGGAGCTGAAAAGCCGCGGCTACTACCAGGGCTCCAACGTCTCCTACAACCTCAAGAAACTGGTCGAGGCGGGCTACCTGCACCACCAGCGTTCCGAGGTCGATCGGCGCTCGGTGCGCATCAAGCTGACCGACAAGGGTCACGTGATCCGCGACGCGGTGGCGGAGCTGTTCGAGCGGCACGCGCAGACGGTGGCCGAGGACGAGGTGCTCGGGGCCGACGGCGTGCGCGGAATGAACGAGGGGATGCGAAGGATCGAGAGATTCTGGATGGACCGCATCCGTTACATCTACTGATGGGCCCGCCCGCCGGGCGCGCCCCGCCTCAGCGCCGCGCGCAGGTCCTGCGCGCGGGGCACGAAGGCGGGCGTGCGCGCGGCGTATGCGTCCCAGCCGGGACGGGCGGCGAGGCGCTCCTCGATCAGCGGGCGCCCGGACACGCGGGCCAGCAGCAGCCCGAGCAGGATCGGCGTCGCCGCGGCCCACCAGAGCCCGCCCGAGGCGAGGACCAGCGCGACCCCCGTCCAGAACAGGATCTCGCCGCTGTAATTGGGGTGCCGCACGAAGGCGCGCAGCCCGCCGCGCAGGATCCCCCGGCCCCCGGCGGCCTTCCAGCGGTCGAGCTGGACGTCCGCCGCGGTCTCCAGCCCCATGCCGAGCAGCGCCAGCGCGGCGCCGATCCAGGCCGCCGCGCCGCCCCCCTCGCCGCCGCCGCCCGCCGCGGCGAAGGCGACCGGCGCGACCAGCGCGAATTGCAGCGCGCCCTGCAGCACGAAGACCTGCCCGAGGCTGCGCAGCGGCCAGCGCGCGCCATGCTGCGCGCGGATGGCGGCGTAGCGCGGGTCCTCCTTCCCCTCGCGCAGGCGGCGGCGCCCGAGGGTCCAGCCCATGCGCAGCGACCAGGCGCAGACCAGCGCCAGCGCCAGGCCCCCGGCGGCCCCGGTCCCGTCCCCGGCCAGCCAGGCGGCGCAGGCCGCGGCGCCGAAGCCGGGCCCCCACCAGAGGTCGGCGAGGCTGGAATCGCGCAGCGCCAGGCTCGCGGGCCAGAGCAGCAGGAACCCCGCGACGCTGGTCGCGGCGGCGAGAAGGAGGGGGGGCAGGTCGAGCAAGGCGAAAGGCCTCCGGCGGTGGATCGCGGCGCGGGGGGCGCGCCTGTCCCTGATACGCAGCCCGGGCGGGAATCGATCACCCGGGCGGCGCGGGCGCGGGCGGGCGCCCGAGTGAGGACGCGGCCCGAGGCGCAGCCCGGGACGCAGACGGGGTCGCAGACGGGGACGCAGATGGGGGCGCGAGGCTCCGAAACGCGGCGAAACCCGCGGGTTTCATCCTTGGTTCACGCGATTCCGCCGGATTTTCCCTCCTCGGCTGTGTCCGAATCGGAATTTTGCGGTATCCTCCCCCAACCTCTCACAGCTTCGTTGCACGGGGCGGGGAGGATGACTAAGACGCGCGGCAGACGCGTTCGACAGGCAAACGGAATTCGGGCAGGCAATGGATGATCCCCAGCATCCCGTCCTTCGTGGCTATGACAGCTACGAAGTGAAGCTCGGCGACGAGCTGCGCGGCCACAGGGCCACGCGCGGAAAGTCGCTGCTCGACGTGCAGCGCGATCTGCGGATCCGCGCCTCCTATATCGACGCCATCGAGAATTGCGACCCGTCGGTGATGCCCAACAAGGGCTTCGTCGCGGGGTACGTGCGCGCCTATGCCCGGTATCTCGAGCTGGACCCCGACGTGGTCTACGGCCGGTTCTGCCACGAAAGCGGCTTCTCCGGCGGCGCGACCCCGGGGCAGGGTCTCGGGCGCAAGACCGGCGGCGGGGCGGACCCGTCGCTCGGCGGGCTCAACTTCGCCTCTCCCATCGGCCGGGCGCAACGCGTCGGCCTCGGCGTGTCGCTCTCGGGCGTCATGTCGATCATGGTGGTGGCCGGGCTCGTGGGCGGGCTCGGCTATGGCGGCTGGACCCTGATGCAGGAGATCCAGCGCGTCGAATTCGCCCCGGTGAACGAGGCGCCGGACGTGGCCGAGGCCCCGGCGGGGATGACCCTGCCGACGCTCTCGCTCTCGGCCCTCGCCGCGGCGCCCGAGGGGCGGGACTCGGCGCGCGACGCCGCCCTCGCCGCGCTCTACGCTCCGCAGGACCAGGCGCCGCCGGCGCTGAAGCTGCGCGACGGACCCATCGCCGCCATCGACCCGAGCAGCGTCGGCGTGTTCGCCGAGGCCCGCCAGGACGCGCCGCGGCGCGCCGCGGGCGTGGCCGTGGCCGCCGCGCAGACCGACCCAGAGGGGCCGCCGCGCGAAACCGCCATGGTCGCCATCCTCCGCGAGGGCGCCGCGCCGGGGGCCAGGGCCGCAGACACGGACACCGGCGCTGGCGCCGATGCCGCGAACGGCGCGCTGCCGATCGCCGAAGCCGCGCGCCTCGTGCAGCAGGGCGAGGCCGCCGCCGCCCCGCAGGATCCCGCCCGCAGCGGCGTCTGGATCGTCGCCAGCGACCCGGCTTGGCTGCGCGTGCGCCTCGCCGACGGCTCGACCCTGGTGCAGAAGACCTTCATGCGCGGCGACCGCTTCCAGCTGCCCGACGGCGTGCGCGGCGCGCGGATGCGCGCGGGCAATGCCGGCGCGGTGTGGATCGAGATCGACGGCGTGCTGCACGGGCCCATGGGCCGACTCGGCGGCGTCGCCAAGAACGTCTCGCTCGACGCCGACGCGGTGCGCGAGGCGTTCGACACCGCCGCCCATGACCCGCTCGCCCCCCGCGGCGACCGGACCGAGGCGAAGCTCGAACTCGACTGACCCGGGCAGGGCAGGGGCCGGACGGCGCGGCCCGTCCGCGGGATCCCCCTGCGCGACCCGGCGTCGCCGCCGCAGACATGGACGCGGCCCCCGCGCATCCCTATTTTCCGGGCCAGACCCCGCCGCCCGCACGGGCGGCCCCATATCCGATCCAGGACCTGTGACATGAGCATCCGCCCCTGGCGCGACATCGCCCGCCGCCCCTCCCGCAAGATCCGCGTCGGGTCGGTCGAGGTCGGCGGCGACGCGCCGATCTCGGTCCAGACCATGACCAACACGCTGACCACGGACGCCCAGGCCACCATCGCGCAGGTCAACGCCTGCGCCGAGGTCGGGGCCGACATCGTCCGCGTGTCCTGCCCGGACGAGGACTCGACCTACGCCCTGCGCGAGATCTGCAAGGCCTCCCCGGTTCCCATCGTCGCCGACATCCACTTCCACTACCGCCGCGCCATCGAGGCGGCCGAGGCGGGCGCCGCCTGCCTGCGGATCAACCCTGGCAATATCGGCTCCCCCGAGCGGGTTCGGGAAGTGATCAAGGCGGCCAAGGACCATGGCTGCTCGATCCGCATCGGCGTCAATGCCGGCAGCCTCGAGCGGCACCTCTTGGAAAAATACGCCGAGCCGTGCCCCGAGGCGATGGTCGAATCCGCGCTCGATCACATCAAGATCCTGCAGGACAACGATTTTCACGAGTACAAGATCAGCGCCAAGGCCTCGGACGTGTTCCTGACCGCCGCCGCCTACCAGCAGATCGCCGATGCCACCGACTGCCCGATCCATCTCGGGATCACCGAGGCCGGCGGCCTCACCTCGGGCACCATCAAGTCGGCCATCGGCCTCGGCAACCTGCTGTGGATGGGCATCGGCGACACGCTGCGCGTCTCGCTCTCGGCCGATCCGGTCGAGGAGGTGAAGGTCGGCTACGAGATCCTCAAGTCCCTGAACCTGCGCCACCGGGGCGTCACCATCATCTCCTGCCCCTCCTGCGCGCGGCAGGGGTTCAACGTCATCAAGACGGTGGAGACGCTGGAGAAGCGCCTCGAGCATATCCACCAGCCGATCACCGTCTCGGTCATCGGCTGCGTGGTGAACGGGCCGGGCGAGGCGCGCGAGACCGATATCGGCTTCACCGGCGGCGGCGCCGGGGCGGGCATGGTCTATGTCGCGGGCGTCCCGGACCACAAGCTCGAGAACGAGAAGATGGTCGACCGCATCGTGGCGCTGGTCGAGAAGAAAGCCGAAGAAATGGAGGCCGCGAAGGCCGCCGAAGCCGCAGAATAAGGCGAAAGGACCCCGGGTCCCTTCAGCGGTTTTCATGGGATTTCGGGCGGTTTCGCTGCGAAACCGTATTCCACGCCGATGCGACACCGGCTAGGCTTCGAACCTGCGGGGGGCCGCTCCCCCGCCCGCGCGGCGCGCCAAGACGCCGCCGGTCCTCACAGGGAGGGTTCCACCCATGTCCATCCGCTTCGCGCGGGCGGCCGCCTGCGCCATCGCGCTCGCCGCCGCCCCCTTCTCCGCCATCGCCGAGGAGCTGCCCCGCGCCGCCCCCGGCGATGTCGGGCTGTCCGCCGACCGGCTCGCCCGGCTCGACGCCCGGCTCGGGCACGAGGTGTCCTCGGGCAAGATCCCCGGCGGCATCATCACCATCGTCAAGGACGGCAAGATCGTCCACCAGACCACGATGGGCGCCCTGACCGAGGGCGGGCCGGAGATGACGGAAGACGCCATCTTCCGCATCTATTCCATGACCAAGCCCATCGTCTCGGTCGCCGCCCTGATGCTGATGGAGCAGGGGCGGCTGCCGCTCTTCGCCCCCGTCTCGGCCTTCATCCCCGAGTTCAAGGACACGCAGGTCTTCACCGGCGAGGTGGATGACGAGGGGGCGCCCAAGACCGCGCCCGCCCGGCGCGCCATGACGGTGCAGGACCTGCTGCGCCACACCTCGGGCCTCACCTACGGGTTCTTCGGCGCCGGCCCGGTGCGCGAGGCGTATCGCAAGGCGGGCGTCGGCGTCGGCGGGATCCCGGGCACGGCGCAGGACCACGCGCGCCAGCTCGCCGCCCTGCCGCTGGAGCATGAGCCGGGCACGACCTGGGAATACTCGCGCTCGACCGACGTGCTGGGCGCGGTGCTGGAGGTGGTGACCGGCAAGCCGCTCGGCGAGCTGCTGGAGGAGATGATCTTCACCCCCCTCGACATGCAGGACACCGGCTTCTTCGCGCCCGAATCCAAGCACGCGCGCCTTGCCGAGCCGAAGGAGGGCGACGGCCTGGCGGGCAACCCGCTCTTCGACCAGCGCAGCGCGCCGGAATTCGAGAGCGGCGGCGGCGGCCTCGTGTCCACCGCCCGCGACTACGCCCGCTTCGCCGAGTTCCTGCTGAACGGCGGCGAGCTCGACGGCGTGCGGCTGCTGGGCAAGTCGACGGTGGAGTTCATGACCTCGGACCACCTCGGCGCCAACATCAAGCCGGGCAAGTACTACCTGCCGGGCGCGGGCGCGGGCTTCGGCCTCGGGGTCGGGGTGCGCACCGAGCGCGGCGTCGGGCCGACCAACCTGCCGGTGGGCGCCTATTGGTGGGGCGGCGCCGGGGGCACCTACTGGTACAACGTGCCGGGCCAGGACATGGCGGTGATCTGGATGATGCAGAGCCCGTCGCGCCGGGTGCCGCTCCGCCCGGTGCTGATCGACATGGTTCAGGCCGCCGTGGAATGAAAGCAGGCGGGGCGGACCACGCGGGTCCGCCCCGTTTTCAGGGGCTTGCGGGTGGTCGTTGAAGCTTACTCGTAGCTCGGGTGCTTGATCAGCACCCGGTCCCTGTCGTCCAGCAGCACGGTGATGTTGAAGGCCGGGTGGAACAGGTAAAGCTCCACCCCCCTATGCGCGCGGATGCCGCCGACGGTGCCGGTCCGCTCGGGCAGCCAGTTGCGGGGCATGGCGGCGACGCCCGCGGTGACGCCGATGTCGCGGGCGGTGACATGGGGCATGTCCTCCACCGCCTCGGACAGGGTCTCTCCCACGTGGATGGAATCATAGTACCCGGCGACGGTGGCGATGCAGCCGAAGGCGCCAAGGGTCAGGACCACGAAGCAGGCGGTCAGGAAGGTGAGGACCTTCAACCACTTGCCGATCACGAAACGGGTCGCGCGGATATCGATCATCGATGCACTCGGTACGCTGGACGAGGGGGACGGCACGCATCGGCTGGACGAGCCGACGGGGTGGATCATATCACGAATGGCGGACGGGACATACGCGCGTCCCGCCTCGCCCCCCCGTCTGAAGCAACAGGGACACGCCGCCGTGATGAAACTGCTTCTCGTGATCGCCGCGTTGATCGCGCTCGTCGCCCTGGGCCTCGCGGTCCGGGTGCGCACCGCGCCGGACCGGGTCGCCGACTGGCATGTCGACCCGGTGGAGGGCGCGCGCACCGGCAAGCCGAACGACGTCCTCGTCGGCCCGATGGCGGGCGCCGACCGGCCCGCGCCGACCTGGGACGCAAGCCCCGAGATGTTGATGCACAGCTTCAGCATGGTCGCGGAAGGCGCCGAGAACACGACGCTTCTTGCCGGATCGGAACAGGCGCTGCACGCCACCTGGATCCAGCGCACGCCGCTGATGGCCTTTCCCGACTACATCTCGGTGCGCGCGCTTCCGGCCGAGGGCGGCGCGACGCTCGCCATCTGGTCGCGCAGCCGCTACGGGCATTCGGACCTCGGGGTCAACGCCAGGCGCGTCGCGGACTGGATCGCGGCGGTGGACCTGCCGCGGGTCGGGGAGTGACGGCAGCAAGGCAGGCGCCTCAGCGCCGCGGCGACAGCAGCGCCGTCGGACCGGGATCGCACCCGTCGCGCACCCGCCGCCAGGCCGGGTTGTTCAGCGACATGCCGCAGCGGGCGGTGAATTCCTCGCCCCCCACGCGCAGGCAGGACAGCGCCCCCATCTCCACCCGCGCGCCGCGGTTGGTGCAGTAGCAGTCGGGATAGGAATGGCCCTCGGCCGGGGGCGGGGCGGTCCAGCCGTTTCCGCCG
Organism: Rhodovulum sp. DZ06; assembly: GCF_050586345.1. NCBI lineage: Bacteria > Pseudomonadati > Pseudomonadota > Alphaproteobacteria > Rhodobacterales > Paracoccaceae > Rhodovulum > Rhodovulum sp. DZ06. The sequence goes on along the minus strand of NZ_JBOCEF010000017.1, from coordinate 12,593 downwards.
CCCGCCCCGCCGCCCCCCGCCGCCGGGGGCGCATCGGCCGCAAGCCCCGGCCCGCCCGCAAGGGCGGCGGCCAGGCCCGCGATGACCAGCGCGTGTCGCATGGCCCCAGCCTAGCACGAAAATCCCCCCAGCGCCCCCGCTTGACCCGCGCCCGGCGGCGGTCCATTCACGGGGTCCCATCCCCCCGGACCGCTGCCCGAGATGATCGCCCGAGACGCCGCCGAACAGATCCTGCGCCGCGCCGAGACGCTGGAAGCCGCCATGGCGGGCGGCGACGCGTCGGGCGGCGACTGGCAGGCGCTGTCGCGCGAATATGCCGAGGTGAAGGACGCCGCCGCCGCCGCCTCGGCCTGGCTGCGCCTTCTCGACGACTGGGCCGACGCCAAGGCGATGGCGGGCGACCCGGAGATGGCCGCCCTGGCCGAGGAGGAGATCGAGCGCATCGAGGAGGCGCTGCCCGGCGCCGAACATGCGCTCGCGCTCGCCCTTCTGCCGAAAGACGCCGCCGACCCGCGCCCCGCGATCCTCGAGATCCGCCCGGGCACGGGGGGCGAGGAGGCGTCGCTCTTCGCCGCCGACCTCTTGCGCATGTACCAGCGCCATGCCGAGGCGAAGGGCTGGCGGCTCGAGATGCTCGACGCCTCCGAGACCGAGCTGGGGGGGCTGAAGGAAGCCTCGGCCCGCATCGTCGGCGAGGGCGTGTTCGGGCGGCTGAAATACGAATCCGGCGTCCACCGGGTGCAGCGGGTGCCGACCACGGAATCGGGCGGGCGCATCCACACCTCCGCCGCCACCGTCGCCGTGCTGCCGGAGGCCGAGGAGCTGGACGTGGAGATCGACCCCGCCGACTTGCGGATCGACACCATGCGCGCCTCGGGCGCCGGCGGCCAGCACGTAAACACCACTGATTCGGCTGTGCGCATCACCCATCTGCCCACGGGCATCGTGGTGACGGCCTCCGAGAAATCCCAGCACCGCAACCGCGCCCAGGCCATGGCGGTGCTGCGCGCGCGGCTTCTCGACCGCGAACGCCAGGCGGCGGCGGCCGAGCGGGCGGCGGACCGCAAGGGGCAGGTCGGCTCGGGCGACCGGTCCGAGCGGATCCGCACCTACAACTTCCCGCAAGGACGCGTCACCGACCACCGGATCGGGCTGACCCTGCACCGGCTGCCAGAGGTGATGGCCGGCGATCTCGACCCCTTCATCGACGCGCTGCAGGCGGCGGACGAGGCCGCGCGCCTCTCGGCGCTCGAGCCATGAGCACGCGCGCCGATCTTCTGCGCGCGGCCGCCGCGCGGCTCGACGCGGCGGGCGTGCCCGGCGCCGCGGGCGACGCGCGCGCGCTGCTCCGCTGGGCCTCGGGGCTGTCCGCGGCGGGCTTCTCCGTCGGCCTCTCTGACCCCGCCGCGCCCGAGGAAGCGGCCCGGTTCGAAGCCGCCGTGAGCGCCCGCGAGGCGCGCCGCCCCGTCTCCCAGATCATCGGCAAGCGCGAATTCTGGGGCCGCGATTTCATCGTCACCGAGGACGTGCTCGACCCGCGCCCCGAGACCGAGACCCTGATCGACGCCGCCCTGCAAGGCCCTGCGCCGAAACGGATTCTCGATCTCGGCCTCGGCTCGGGCTGCATCCTGCTGACGCTGCTGGCCGAATGGCCCGGGGCCATGGGGGTCGGCGTCGACGCCTCCGCCGCCGCCCTCGACATCGCCCGCCGAAACGCCGCGGCGCTGGGGCTGGAGGCGCGGGCGGACCTGCGGCTGGGCGACTGGGCGACGGGCATCGACGGGCCCTTCGACCTCGTCGTCTCCAACCCGCCCTATATCGCCGAGGACGAGATGCCGGGCCTCTCGCCCGAGGTGCGGGACTGGGAGCCGCGCATGGCCCTGACCCCCGGCGGCGACGGGCTCTCCCCCTACCGGATCCTGGGCGCCGAGGCCCCGCGCCTCCTGGCCCCCGGGGGGCGCGTGCTGCTTGAATGCGGGGCGGGGCAGGCCGAGGCGGTGGCAGGAATGTTGGCCGAAGCGGGGCTTGGCGGCGTGCGCGTCCACCGCGACATGGACGGGCGCGGGCGCTGCGTCGAGGGGCGCGCGCCCTGATTTCACCGCGGCCGGGCGTGGCCTCGTTGCAAATTGATGCGAAAAAGCGCCCCCGCAGGTTGAAAACCGCAGCTTTCGCTTGTTCACCCAAAATTTTCCCGTATACCTGAACTTGTTCGCCATGGATCGGCGGCCCGGAGTTTTCCGGAGCCGACCAGACCCCAGGGGAGGCGGACGCCATCGCAGCGAGCCAGGAACCGACCGCGCCGACAGGTGCATCGCCCTGCGCGCGGACCGGGCAATGTCCTCCGCCGCAGGCCTTGGGGTCCGGGTGTTGCGGTCGGCGCACGGGGATGGCGGGCGTACCCCGCCGCCCCCGTGGGAGAGGTCCGGAGCATGGGACATGTCCCGGCCGGGACGGAACCGACCCGAACGGGTCGGGGCGGGACCGGCGGCTCAGGCGAGGTTGGGACGTCCGAACCAGGGACGCCGTATCAAGGATTTCAAGGCGGGCGCGGGCCGATCAAGGCGCCGTGCCGGGCCCAGGGCGCGGAATGCGCGAACATCGATCAGCCAGGCGGCTTCCCGGCGCATGCGTCCGGCGGCCGGACCGGCGGGCCCCGCCCACAAGGGGTCGCGCGCGGCGATCGCGAGACATCGAGTGACAATGAGACCTTCGCAGAAGAACAACCGGAATCGCGGCAAGAACAACAACCGCAGCAAGAGCCTCGGCAACGTTGCGAACCGCGTGTTCGACAGCGCGGGCCCCGAGGGGAAGGTGCGCGGCACGCCGCAGCAGATCGTCGACAAGTACGAGCAGCTCGCCCGCGACGCGACGCTCTCCGGCGACCGCGTGATGGCCGAGAACTTCCTGCAGCACGCCGAACACTACGCGCGCCTGCTCAGCGCCGCCCAGGGCGAGGCCGACCAGCGCGGCCAGAACCAGCAGCGCGGCCAGCAGGACGGCGACGGCCAGAACGCCGGGCAGGGCGGCGGCCAGGGCGGCGGCCAGAACCAGAACAACGCCCAGGGCGGCCAGAACAACGGTCAGAACGGCGGCCAGAACGCCGGGCAGGGCGGGAACCAGGGCGGCGGCCGCGAGGGCCGCAAGAACCGCGACCGGCGCGACGACAAGCGCGACGCGCAGCCCGAGCAGGCCGAGGCCGCGCAGGCCCCGGCCGTCGATCCCGGCGCGGGCGAGCAGCCCGACCTCCCCGATGCTGGCGCCTTCGCGGTGCAGGACGATTCGGATGAAAGCGGCCTCGTGGCGACGCCCGAGCAGCAGCAGGACGCGGCCCCGGCCAAGCCCCGCCGCCGCCGCGCCCCGCGCCGCACCGCCAAGGCCGAGGGCGGCGAGGACGGGGGCGACTCCTCCGACGCGCCGTCCGGCGAAGCCGCGGATGAGGGCGTGCGCCGCACCGCCTCGCGCGGGCGCCGCCGCAAGGCCGCCGATGCCGACGCCGCGCCCGAAAGCGGCGGCGAGGGCGACAAGCAGGCCGCCGCGGGCTGATCGCGGCGCGCCCCGGGGCAGGCATCGCCCCTGCACGGCGCCGCCGGATGAAAGACAACCGCCGCGCCCGGGATCCCGGGCGCGGCGGTTCTCGCCTCAGCCGGTCGCGGCGTGCAGCCCCCCCGGCCCGCAATTCTGCCGCGGCGCGCCCGCCGCGCCCCGCGCGGCGCGGTCGGGCGAGCGGGGGCTTCACGCCCCCCGAGCCCGGCCGTCCTCCCCCTCGCTCCTGTCAGCGCGGGGCGGGGACGGCGCGGGGCGGCCGCCCGCGGGATGGCCTCAGGGGCAGCCGCCCTTGCGCCGCCCGGCCACCAGCTGCTGGCTGCGCGCCTGGCCCGCCCGCAGCGCCGCGGCGCTTCCGGCAAGGTCGAGGCTCTGTTTCGCCACCACGTCGCGGACCGAGCCGCCCGGCCCGGTGGTCTGCGCGGTGAACTTCATGCGATCCCCCGCGCGGAACCCGTTCAAGAGCTTGATCCCGTCCTGCGGCGGCAGCGCGATCAGCGCCGGGTAGACCCGCGCGCCCTCGGGCATCGCGCCCGTCGCCACCAGCGGCGCGCCGTCGATATCGACCACCAGCCGGTAGCCCGCATCCGCGCCCGGCTCCAGCTTGTGGTCCCCGGTCGCCAGCAGCACCACGGAATCGCCCAGCCCGCCCGCCGCGTCGCGCCGGAACTCCACCGCCGCGCCGGCCTCCTGGCGCGAGAGCAGGATCGACCCGCCCGCCGCGCCCTCGACCACGCGGACCTGCCAGGCGCCGACCTGGTCCACCGCGCTGCACGGGCCCGGGCCGTCATCGGCAAGGGCCGTCCCCGCGCCAAGCGCGCACAGCGCGGCGCCGATCGCGCCCAGGGCGCGCATCCTCCCGAAAGTCATGCCGTTATCTCCGATCAGCTTCAACGCAATGACCGGAATCCTAGCAGCGTTTCCGCTTCGCGCACGATTTTTCGTGAATCGTCGCCCCGCGCCGTCCCCGCGCCTCAGGACGCCCGCTGGTCCGACAGCGCCCGCGCCAGCGCGCAGAACGCGCCGAGGTCCAGCGTCTCGGGCCGCGCCGTCGGCTCCACCCCCGCCGCGGCGCAGAGCGCCATCGGGTCGGGCGACACCTGCTTGAGGCTCTGGCGCAGCATCTTGCGCCGCTGCCCGAAGGCCGCCTGGGTGATCTGCGACAGCACCTTCGCCTCGGCCGGGAAGCGCGGCGCGTCGAGCGGCGTCACATGCACGATGGCCGACCAGACCTTGGGCGGCGGCGTGAACGCCTTGGGCGAGACCTCGAACGCGATCCGCGCCGTGCTGCGCCATTGCGACAGAACCGCGAGCCGCCCCCAGTGGTTGTCGCCCGGCTGCGCCGTGATCCGCTCGGCCACCTCGCGCTGGAACATCAGCGTCAAGGAGGCCCAGGGGCAGGGCGCCCCCTCGGGCCAGACCGGGTCGGTCAGCCAGCGGGTGAACAGTTCCGTCCCCACGTTATAGGGCAGGTTGGCGCAGATCCTGAGCGGCCGCCGCAGCCCCGGGATCGGGTTGAGCTTGAGCGCATCCCCCTCCAGCACCTCAAGCCGCCCGGGGTAATGCGCCGCCACCTCCGCCAGCGCCGAGAGACAGCGCGAATCCCGCTCCACCGCCGTGACCTTGCGCGCGCCCGCGTGCAGCAGCGCCCGCGTCAGGCCCCCGGGGCCCGGCCCGATCTCCAGCACGTCATGATCGTCCAGCGACCCGGCGGTGCGCGCGATCCGCCCCGTCAGGTTCAGGTCCAGGAGGAAGTTCTGGCCCAGCGACTTCTTCGCGGCGAGGTCATGCGCCGCGATCACCTCGCGCAGCGGCGGCAGGCCGTCATTGGACGGGCCGCGCCCGCCATCGCCTTCCTCGAAGCTCATGCGCCGGTCCTCGCGTCATGGGCCGCGCGCGCCGCGGCCATCGCCTGCGCCGCGCGGATCGCCTCAATAAGGCTGTCGGGCCGCGCCAGCCCCTTGCCCGCGATGTCATAGGCGGTGCCATGGTCGGGCGAGGTGCGGATGAAGCTCAGCCCCAGGGTCGCGTTCACGCCGCGGTCGAAATCGAGCGTCTTCATCGGGATCAGCGCCTGGTCGTGATACATGCACAGCGCCGCGTCCCATTTCGCCCGCGCGGGGGCGTGGAACATGGTGTCGGCGGGAAGCGGCCCGGCGATCTCCATCCCCTCGGCCCGCAGGCGGTCCAGGGCGGGGGCGATCACCTCGATCTCCTCGCGCCCCATCACCCCGCCTTCGCCGGCATGGGGGTTCAGGCCCGCAACCGCGATGCGCGGGGCAGTAAGGCCGAAATCGCGCCGAAGGGCGGCGTGGAGGAGCCGCGCCGTCTCCTCGATCTCCGCGCCCGTCAGCGCGTCCGGCACGTCCCGGAGCGCGATGTGGATGGTGACGGGGACGACCTTCATCGCCGGGCCCATCAGCATCATCACCGACCGGTCGCGCCCGTCGAGGGCGGCGAGGAACTCGGTATGGCCGGGATGCGCGAAGCCGCAGCCGTCCTTCAGCGCCTTCTTGTTGATCGGCAGGGTCACGACGCCCCCGGCGCGGCCCGCGCGGGCCAGCGCCACGGCGTCCTCGATGGACTGCACGATATGGGCGGCGTTCTCGGGGGCGGGGATGCCGGGCGTGGCGGGAATGGCGAGGGGCCGGTGCAGGACCGGAAGCGCCGCGGCGGACGCGGCGGGCGCCTCCTCGATGGCGTCGATGCGGGCGACGGGCACGCCGGTCGCGCCGATCCAGTCGGCGTCGCCCAGCAGGGCGAAGGGCGCGGCGCCGCGCAGGCGGTCCCAGGCGGCGGCGGCGATCTCGGCCCCCGCGCCCGCCGGGTCGCCGCAGCTGAGCGCCAGCGGCGCGGGCGCGGGCCCGGGCGCGGCGCTCATCGGCCCTTTTCGACGAAGGCCTCGGCCCGCAGCTCGTTCAGCCGCCCGTCGGCGAGGCGGGTCAGCCGCTCTTCCAGCATCCGGGCGCGGACCTGCTCGCGCAGCTCGGGGGTCAGCTCGGCGCGCTGCTCCTGCACGTCGTGCAGCGCCAGGACGACGACGCCCTGCGCCATTTCCAGCGGCGGGGTGGCCTGGCCGGGCGAGAGGCGCTCCAGCGCCTCGCGCAGCGGCCCGGGCAGGCGGGCGGCGGGCACCAGGCCCACGCGGCCGCCGTTCTGGCGGGTCGGCGCGCGCGACAGGCGGCGGGCCAGCGGGGCGCTGTCCGCCCCGGCGTTGATCTGGCGCGACGCGTCGGCGGCGGCGGCCAGCGCGGCCTCGCGGTCCGCCCCGTAGGGGATGGCGATCTCGCTCAGGTCATAGGCGCGGTTCACCAGCCGGTCGGAATTGGCCAGCTCGTCCTCGAGCTGCGCGTCCGTCACCTGGGCGCGGGACAGGAAGGTGCGGCGCACGAAGCCCGACCACATCACCTCGGTCTCGACATAGTCGCGCAGCGCGACGCGCGAGACGCCCGCCTGCTTCATCCGCGCCTGCAGCCCAGCGGCGTCGAGCCCGAGCGACTGGGCGAAGCGCGCGAGGCCGTTCTCGACGCCCTCGCGGTCGGCCTCGACCCCCGCCTGCTCGGCGGCGCGGCGCTTCAGGCGGCTGTCGATCATCGCGGTCATGGCGTCTTCGGCGCTCACCTCGCGCCCGGCGGCGAGGGTCAGCAGCCGCCGGCGCTGGTCGACGTCATAGGCGGTGACGACCTGGTCGTTGACGAAGGCGGCCGGCGCGAAGCCGGACCCGGCCTGGCCCATGGCGGGCGTCCCGGCCAGCGCGGCGCCGGCGGCGAGGATCAGGGCGAAGCGCCTCAGGTTGGTCATGTCGAACGTCGTCCTTCGCAAATTCAGCGGCCCGGGCGCGCGGCCCCGTCGGGGCCTCTCTCTCTCGCGCGCGCGCCTCGCGCCCATCACTAACGCGGGCGGCGCATCACGTCGAGACGGCGCGGGCGGCGCGCGTTCCCGCGGCGACGGCGCCCGCCGGGTCTCAGCGTTCCTGCACCCGCGCCTCGAGGCCCTCGGGCGTGCAGGCGTCGGACGGTTTCGCGCCGCGCCCGCCCACGTCGCCGCCCAGCGCCCGCAGCCGGATCCGCAGGCCTGCATAGGTCGAGGCGGGCGCGTCGGCGGTGCTGGTGAAGCGCCGCCCGGCGTGGAATTCAAGGTCCGCGCACTCGTTCGAGAAGCGGATCGCCCCCTCGGTGCGCACCCAGCGCTCGGTCGCGAGGTCGCGGCGGAACTGCGCGCCCACCGCCCACTGGTCGGTGAACTGGTACCAGCCCTCCATCGCCGCCTCGTGGCGTTCCTCGCCCGAGGCCGCGGTGGGCGACAGGTAGACATAGGAGCCGGTCAGGGTCACCGCGTCCCAGTCCAGCTCGGCATAGACCTCGTTGCGCTCGATCTCGAAGGACTGGTCGAGGCGGAGCCGATGCGCGAGGCGGCCGATGCCGGGCGCCTCCACCGACCAGCCGCCCACGTAGTCGGATTCGGACCCGTCGAGGCCCGAGCCCGCGCCGAACGCGTCCGAGGCGGCGATGCGCTGCACCTGGCCGACCGCGGCGTCGAAGCGGGTCCCGTCATCGCCGGTCAGCGCGTAGCGCAGGCCGATATTGGCGCGGAAGCCTTCCTCGACCCCGTCCCAGCCCGCGTGGCGGCCGAGGGCGAAGAGCGAGGTCTCGTCGAACTCGACGATCTGGCTGTCCTCGTTCGGGGACCCGGCGCCGATGGCCGAGCGGTTGGGCGCCGCCACCAGCTGCACGATCGGGGTCAGCACGTGGGTCGCCCCGCCGCCCATCGCCCCGGCCAGCGGCCCGGTCACGTCGCGGCGGAACACCGGGAAGCGCGCCTCGACGGCGGCCTGCGGATGCACCCGGCCCGCGGTCTGGTCCACGCCCGGATCCGGGTCCGCCACGCTCCAGGCGTCGCCCTGCAGCTGGCCGTAGGCGCGCAGCTCCAGCCCCCAGTCGAGGGTCATGCCCCGTTCCCAGTCGAGCCGGGCGCCGAGATGCGCCGCGTCCTGCCCGCCGGACCGCTTGAGCCCGTAGCCCGCGACCGAGAGGTCGAGCGTGCCGCCCCCGAGATCGTCGAACAGCCGCCGCCCGCCCTCGAAGCTCGGCAGCACCAGCGGGATCGCGCCGATCGGCTCGTCCTCGCGCAGCGACTGGAAGCGCACCGCCGACAGTTCCATCCAGCCGCGGTCATCCGACTGGCGCACGAAGAGCTCGGAGGTCAGCCGGTCGATCTCGGAGAGGTCGTAGCGGCGCAGGTAGGCGTCGTCGCTGGCGAGCTCGAGGTCGAACCCCGTCTCCCAGCCCGTCAGCCCGATGCCGTCGCCGATCTCCCACAGCCCGGCGGCGTCGACATGGCCGCGCAGCCGCGCGTCGCCGTCATAGTCGTTGTGCCCGACCGAGCCGCCGAAGGTCAGCGCCCCGCGCGCGAAGGTGCGGCGGTACTCGCCCTCGAGGATGGCGCCGTCCTTTTCCGTCACGAAGGGGGTCAGCGTCAGGTCCGAGGCGTCGTCCAGCACCAGGTGGACCGGCAGCTTGACCGCGTGCCCGAAGGCCGAGCCGCGCAGGTAGCGCGGGAACAGCACGCCCGAGGCGCGGTCCACCGACGGGTCGGGATGGCGGAAATAGGGAAGCCAGGCGACCGAGACGCCCATGATGTCGAAGGTGGCGTCCTCGTAATGGACCACCTTGTCCTGCTCGTCATGCACGATGCGCCGGGCGCGGATGCGCCAGAGCGGGACCGGGTCGGCGGCGCAGACCCGGCAGGGGCTGAACACCGCGCGGTCGAGCACGTTGTAGCGCCCCTCGACCCGCTGCGCGCGGGCGGCGGCGAAGCGCGCATCCCCGGGAAGCTGCATCCGCGCGCTCTCGATCACCGCGTCCTGGAGGCGGTCGTCGAGCTCGGCGAAATCGGCCACCAGCGTGACCCCCTCAGGCGTGCGCAGGGTGATCTCGCCCGCCGCCTCGATGCGGCCCGTCTCGGTGTTGTAGGTGATGCGGTCGGCGGTCAGGGTCCGGTCGCCCTGGTAGATCTCGACCGCGCCCTCGGCCACCAGCAGCCCGGCCGCGTTGTCGAAGCTGACCCGGTCGGCCACCAGCGCGACGGGCTGCGAGAAGTCCTGCGCCAGCTCGGCGCGCCGGAACGGGTCGGCCTCGGCCTCGGGCGGCTCGGCGAGGGCGGCGGGCGCAAGCAGCGCGGCCAGCGCGGCGGGGGCCAGCAGCGCGAACGGGGATGCGGCGCGGCGGGGATCGGCTTTCGGCGTCACGCGTCGGGCTCTCCGGTGTTCGGCGCGCGGCGGCGCGGCAGGCGGGCGCGCCGGGCGGCGCAGGCAAGGGCGGGCGTCCCCGGCGCGCGGGGGGCGTTCGACGTGTTTAGCCGTCCTCGAGATGCAGCAGCAAGCCTATGGCGAGCAACGACATCGCCGCAGGCGGCCCCCAGGCGGCGAAGGGCGCGGGGATCGAGCCCTGCGCGCCGAAGGCCTGGGCGACATTGGCGAGCACGAAATAGCCCAGCCCCGTCGCCACCGCCCCGAGCGCCATCAGCCCCAGGCCCCCGAAGCGCACGTGGCGCATCGAGAAGGCGGCCCCGATCAGCACCATGGCCGAGAGCAGCAGCGGCGTGGAGAGCTGGCTTTGCCAGTGCATCCGGTGGCGCGCGGCCGAGAAGCCCGAGGCTTCCATGTTGTCGATGAAGCCGCGCAGCTTCCAGAAGCTGATCGTCTCGGGCGCGGCGAAGCTTTCGACGATGCGGTCGCGGGTCAGGCGCGTCGGCAGGGTCAGGGTGTCGACCTGGGTCTCGGGCGGCGGGCCCGCGTCGCGCTGCGCCTCGAGGTCGCCGCCTTCCGCGTCTCCCCCCGCGTCTCCCCCCGCGTCGCCCCCCGCCTCGCCGGACAGGCCGCCGCCCGGCGCCGGGGCCGCGTCGTCGAAGGTCCAGGACCGCACCTGGTGCAGCCGCCACGCGCCGTCCTCGAGCACCGCGCGCCCCGCCTCGATCCGGGAGATCAGCCGGTCGTCGCCGTCGAAGCGGAACACCGAGACGTCCCAGAGCTGCTGCCCCTCGGACCCGGCGCGCTTGGCGCGGATCACCGCCTGCCCGGCGCCGTCCCCCTCGCGCAGCCACAGCCCGTTGGAGGAGACCGAGAGCAGGCTGTCCTCGCCCGAGAACCAGCGCGCGCGCAGCGTCTCGTACCGCTGCAGGGTGGCCGAGGCGACGGGGTTGTAGACGGTGAAGGCCAGCGCCCCCAGGATCGCCGCCGCGACCAGCGTCGGCGCGATCAGCCGCCAGACGGAGACGCCCGCGGCCCGGGTCACCACCAGTTCCGACGACCGCGCCAGCCGCGCGAAGCTCGCCATCGCCGCCAGCAGCGCGAGGAAGGGCAGGATCGTCAGCAGCAGCGAGGGCGCGTGCAGCAGCGCCAGCCACAGCACCTCCTGCGCGCCCGCGTCCGCATTGGCCGCGGCGCGCAGAAGCTCGACGCTGTCCACCAGCATCACGATCAGGAACACCACCACGAAGGCCGAGAAGAAGGTGCTCAGGAACCGCTTGGCGACATAGGTCGAAAGGATGCCGATCATTCCGCCGCCCCCGGTTTCGCCGTGGATGTCGCCGCCGGCGGCAGGGATGCGGGCGGGACCGGTCGCGACAGGCGCGGCAGCCCGGCCCAGAGCGCCCAGAGCGCCAGCAGCGCCCCGAGGATCGGCGGCAGGTACATGCTCGGCCACAGCTCGGGCGCGCCCGAGACCATGGATTTGCACGCGACGCCCGCGACCCGGCACAGCGCGGCCAGAGCGATCCCCGCGGCGATCCGCTTGCCGTAGCCGCGCCGCCGGAAGCCCGGCGCCAGCAGCGCCGCGAGGGCGATCAGCGGCAGGGTGACGGCATAGAGGGGGGCCGAGATCTGCTCGTGCCCCTCGGCCACGAACTTGCCCGGCGGGCGGCCCTGGAGCACCTCTTCCGAGGGGGTCACCAGCTCCCAGGCATAATGCTCGGAGGGCTTGCGCTGCCGCTCGCCCGAGCTGTCGACCAGCGAGGAGAGGTCGTAGACCAGCTTCTCGAAGCTGAGCGTCGAGAGCTCCTTGGTCGAGGGGTCGACCCGCTGCGCGGCGCCGTCGAACATCACGAGGCGCGGGCCGTCCTCCGTGCGCACCATGGCGGCGCGGCGGGCGGTGTAGGTGACGCGCGCATCCGCGTCGCGGTCGTCCTGCACGAACAGCCCCGCCATCTGCCCGTCATCCGAGGTGGCGCGGATGAAGACGGTGACCTGGCCCGCGGGGTGGATAAACTCCCCCTCCCGGATCAGGGCGTTGGCGAGGTCGGTGTTCACCTCGGCGATGCGGTCGCGCATCTCCCGCGCCGAGGTGGGCATCAGGTAGAGGGTGACGGCGGACATGGCGAGGGCGACCATCAGCCCGAAGCCCGCGACGGGCAGGGCGAGGCGCACGCGGCTCATCCCCGCGGCCATCAGCACCACGATCTCCGAATCCATGAACATGCGGTTGAGCGCGTAGAGCGAGGCGGCGAATCCGGCCACGGGCAGGATCATCGACATCACCGTGGGCAGCAGCAGCGCGGTGAATTCGGCGAAGACGAGGGCGGACTGGCCGTTGTTGACCACGGTGTCGATCACGCGCAGGGACTGCGTCAGCCAGACCACCCCGAGGAAGATCAGGCTGAACAGTCCGAATGGGCCAAGCATCTGGCCGATGATGTAGCGTCCGACGGCTCCGTTCATGGCGCGCAACATCTACGTCGCGGGGGGCGGGCGCAAGTCCCGTCGCGCGGGGGCGCGCGCATCAAACGTCGCGCGGGGGCGCGCGCATCAAACGTCGCGCGGGGGCGCGCGGATCAAACGTCGCGCGGGCGCGCGTGCAGCAAACGTCGCGCGGGGGCGCGCGCAGGCATCGCCGCGCGGGGGCGCGTCGGAGAGGCGGGGGCGGGGGGGGGGGGGGGGGGGGGGGGGGGGGGACCCCCCCCCCCCCCCCCCCCCCCCCCCGCCATCGCGGTGGTGGAGGCGCAATCCTCCTTCTCCACCACCTATGTGCTGCGGTTCCGCCGCTCCACCGTCAACC